>DAIEQP010000359.1 GCA_027347805.1 Ignavibacteria bacterium
GCTGTATGAGCTTTTTCTACAAGCTCTTTGTATTTTTCATTTGTTCCAAATCTTCTGTCTGTCTGATAAAGATCTGTTGCGGCGTAGCCATGGTAACTTATTGATTTATTGTTTTCCAAAATTGGAGTTAACCAAAGTGAAGTAACTCCGAGATCAACAAAATAATTCAGATGATTAATTATTCCCTGTAGATCGCCCCCATGCCGGCCTAGATGATCGTTGGGCAAATATTCGTTAATCATTCCCGCAACTTTATTATTTGTAGAATCACCATCAGAAAATCTATCTGGCATAATAAGATAAACTACATCTTCCTGGTTAAATCCCTGATGAATATATTTGTTATGATTTTTTTTATACAACGGAAAATTTATCGTTACACTTTCATCTTTCTGTTTAAATATTAGTTTATAATTTCCCACTTTAGCTGATGCTGAAATTTTTATATCTACAAATGCATAATCGTTATTCTTTACCTCATGAATTGAAGTAACTGAAACATCATTAGAGTTGAATGAAGCTTTGATATCCGAAAGGTTTTTTCCGTACACCATTAGCTGAATTTTGTTCATCTTCATTCCAGTCCACCAATTTGCGGGCTCTATTTTTGAAATTGATAAATTTTGAGAAAAGACATTTACAGAAATGAGAATCAATAGAACAAGAAGTTTTCTCATAAGAATTACCGTTTGTTTTTGAATAGATAAATATTTATTTCATTGCCTGGTTAAAATAAGATTTTGCCACATGATTTCCATCTATTTCAGTCTTGATTGACAATCCCAACCTGCCTAATTTACTTCCGTTAGTATTTAGTTAACTGTATCTAATCATAAATGAGCCGCAAATGAAATTTTACCGCTTACTTCTTTTATTCTTAATCAGCATTAATTTACTGGCACAGACTAAAGTTACAACAAACCCGGTTTATCCAACTCAGACAGATAAAATTACAATTACATTCGATGTTACAAAACAGACCGACTCAAGAACATTGGTTGGTTATTCTGGTAATGTTTATGCGCATACTGGTGTAACATTGTCATCAAATGGCGGGGCGCCGGCAAAATGGCAAAAAGTTATTGGAAGCTGGGGAAATAATTCAACCCAGCCGCCGCTGATTTCTATTGGCTCAAACAAATATCAGATTACTATTGATAACCCGAGAAATCTTTATAGTGTAACAGATGCTTCGCAAAAGATTACCGAGCTTTGTTTTGTGTTAAGAAGTTCCGACGGTTCAAAGCAAACAGAAGATGTTTTCGTTCCTCTTTATTCTGGAGGAATATCAATTATATTAAACAGCCCGATGGTCACAAACTATTATGGTGATCCGCTTCGCTCGCCTGTGTTTACTTCTGCCGGAAGCACTGTATCAATTTCAGTTTCAACTTCAGAAGTCGGGACAACAACAAAATCAATAAAGCTTTTTGTAAATGGCATACTGAAGACACAAAGCACAACTAATTCACTCAGTTTTAATTTTGTTGCCAATGATTACACTTCTGCAAGGAACGACATCAAAATTACTGCATCTGACGGAGCTGCGGCAAATGATTCATCTTCATTTGTTATTATGAAAAATCCTACTGTTAAAACAGTTTCTTTGCCGGCAGGAGTTCAACCTGGTATTAATTACTTTGATGGGGGTACGCCTATTCTAGCTTTATATGCGCCCGGGAAACAATTCGTTTATGTTATTTCGAATTACTCAAACTGGAAAGTTGACACAACATATTTCATGAATAAAAGCATTCCTAATCCTGCAAAACCTGATAGCATTGTTTGGTGGATAAAAATGCCTGGCACAACAGCCGATCCGGTCACTAATATTGCATACCAATATTTAGTCGATGGAATATTAAGAATTTATGATCCTTACACAGAAAAAGTTCTTGATGAGGCAAATGATAAATATATTCCTTCAACTGTTTATCCTAATCTGGAAGCATATCCATCAGGAAGAACTAGCGGACTGGTATCGGTGATGGATTTAGCAAAACCAACTTACAATTGGAAAGTAACCAACTTTACCAGACCGGCAAAAGAGAAATTAGTTATCTATGAAATGCTCGTAAGAGATTTTGTTAGTACTCATTCATACAAAACAATTATTGATACACTCAGTTACTTTAAAAAACTCGGAATAAATGCAATCGAACTGATGCCGATATCAGAGTTCGAAGGGAATGACAGCTGGGGATATAACCCGACAACATATTTTGCCCCAGATAAATATTATGGGACAAGAAATGATTTAAAAGCTTTTATTGATGCTTGTCATCAAAATGAAATTGCAGTTATTCAGGATATTGTTTTGAATCATGCATATAACTCCAATTCGATGGCCCAATTATACTGGGATAATACTAACAACAGACCGGCATCAAACAATCCCTGGTTCAATACTTCCTCACCTAACACAGCTTTTTCATGGGGAAACGATTTTAATCATCAAAGCAAGGACACAAAATACTTTGTCGATCGCGTTACATCATTCTGGCTTACCGAATATAAAGTGGACGGTTTCCGGTTTGATTTTACAAAAGGTTTTACAAACACACCCGGTGATGGATCTGCCTACGATGCTTCCCGTATTGCTATACTTAAAAGGATTGCTAGCAAAATCTGGAGTGTAACTCCTGATGCATATGTTATTCTTGAACACTTTGCTGCAAACGGTGAAGAAATGGAACTGGCAAATAATGGAATGATGCTCTGGGGAAATTTGAATTATAATTACAATGAAGCAACCATGGGTTATGTAAGTACTTCAAATCTCCTAAATATTTCTTATAAACAGAGGGGCTGGGGTGCACCAAATTTAGTAGGTTATATGGAAAGCCATGATGAAGAGAGATTGATGTATAAAAATCTGCAGTACGGAAATTCATCCGGTAATTATGATACTAAAAATCTTTCGACAGCGCTTAACAGGATGCAGCTTGCCGCATTACTATTTATACTTGTTCCAGGACCAAAAATGATTTGGGAATTTGGCGAACTCGGTTATGATTTTTCAATCAATTACCCTTCTGGTACGAGCAACGACCGACTCACTGCAAAACCTATAAGATGGGACTATTATTCAAACCCTGAAAGGAAAAAACTGTTCAACGTATTTGCCAATCTTAACAGACTTAAAATTAATTATCCGGTATTCTCAAGTTCTGATTTTCTGTTTAATGCAACTGGATCTATCAAGAGTTTATATTTAAGTCATTCAACAATGGATGCCGCAATATTCGGCAACTTTGATGTAACCCAGCAAAACTATCAAACAATATTTCAATCAACCGGAAAATGGTATGAGTTTTTTAGTGGTGACAGCTTGAACATTACAAATGTCAACATGAATATAAACTTGCAGCCGGGTGAATTCAGATTATATACATCGAAGAGAATCGGCAAAGCTGCTATATATACCGATATAAAGACAAATGAAATTATTCCGGATGAATTCAACTTAAGCCAGAATTATCCCAATCCATTTAATCCATCTACAAATATTAATTGGCAAATTTCAAAAGCCGGTCATGTTTCACTGAAAGTTTTTGATATGTTAGGAAGAGAAGTTGCTACACTTGTTAACGAATATAAATCTGCCGGCAATTACAATTCTCAATTCTCAATTCTCAACTCTCAATTGTGTAGCGGCATTTATTTTTACAGACTGCAAACCGATTCTTTCAATAAAACTATGAAGATGCTATTAATTAAATAATTGTTTCAGAAGAGGAAACTATGAAGCACTCACTAATATCATTTATATTAATTTTTCTTTTTGCGTTAGACATGAATGCGCAAAATAATTCTAAAGCATTAAGTGCGGTTCCAGAATGGGCAAAACAAGCGGTTTGGTATCAAATTTTTCCAGATCGATTCAGCAACGGTGATAAAGGGAACGATCCTAAACCGGAGGACTTGAAGGGTGCATGGCCATACTTTGTACCCGATGGCTGGCAGATCCATCCATGGACAAGTGATTGGTACAAATTGCAGCCATGGGAAGCGAAAACAGGAAAAGACTTTTATTGGAATTCTGGAGTTCGGAGATATGGAGGGGACATCCAGGGAATCATAAACAAACTAGATTACCTGAAAAATCTTGGTGTGAATGCAATTTATCTTAATCCAATGTTTGAATCGCCTTCCTCCCATAAGTATGACGCTTCAATGTATCATCATATCGATAA
>DAIEQP010000183.1 GCA_027347805.1 Ignavibacteria bacterium
CTTTTTTATCTCTTTTTTCTTTATTGCAGTTTCGATTCGTTTAATTAATATTGAATCAATTTTAGAATGCAGTTTTGTAAATGCATCGTCTGAAGGCTTATATTGCCCCCGTTTTAGCTGCTCTATATAAAATTCTGACAATAGTATGAAAGCATTGGGGTTTTGTGAATGAAATTCAAAAATTGATTTTGTATAACAAGTTATAAATTCATCAAAAGTTTTTGATGAATCATCTGCTGATTTTAGATTTTCTAAGTTCTTGCTAATCACATCTTCAATAATACTTTTTATAATTTCTTCTTTGCTTGAGAAATAATTATATAATGTGCCTTTCCCAAATTCGGAGGCGGCAGCAATTTCGTCAAGAGTTGTATTGAAAAACCCTTTTAAAGCAAAAAGATCAATTGCTGCATTTAGTATTTCCATCTTTCTATTAAGTTTTTCTCTTTCTTTTCTCGGTAATGATTTATTTGCTTCCATTTATATTCCATTTTTATGACTACAAAAAATAATCAGTCGGAAGATGACTATCAAGTCATAAATAATAATATTATTATATTGTATGAACTATCATTGCATGTTAAGACGAATATGTCAGTGAATAGTTCTGTTAAATTATTTTGAGTGATTAACAATCCAATCTCATGTACTCTCATTTTAATAGAACATTTAATAAATTATCATAAGAGATTCGCAGTCCTATTAGTGAGTGTTATGAAAATTGTTGCATTTTATAAAACTTAGTAAAAACAGAGGAAATGATGGCTGGCAAAAAAATCTTGGTGATTGAAGATGATAGATATGTAAGGGAAAATATCCAAATAATTTTATCTGAAGAAGGTTATGATGTGAGTACAACTGAAAATGGAAAATTAGGTATAGATGCAATGAAAAATAATAGTTTTGATCTTGTTCTATGCGATATTCTCATGCCGCATGTTGGTGGCTTTGAAGTTTTAAAGTTTGTTAAGGAAGACAAGGCAAGTTGTAATATCCCTTTCATTTTTCTTACAGCCAAAATCGAACTTGAAAATGTAAACAAAGCACTTAATATGGGAGCATCTAATTATTTAATTAAGCCTTTTCAAATAGATGATTTATTGAATTGTGTTACAAATGTTTTGAATGAAAATAAAAATACATAGCTAAACATTGATTGTTTAGCATCTAGACTGATTAAGAAATTATTTAGCTATAAATTCTCAAGATATTCCCACTGAATGATGTATTGTATTTTGTTAATGATCTGGCAGCTGGTCCATTTGTTACATTTCCATTTAGTGAATATGTCGATCCATGGTTTGGACAATAAAACCTATTGTTGTTTAATTGGAATTGAACATTCGTTCCTTGATGTGTACAAGCAACGGATACTGCTACAAAAGAGGTTGTACTGGTTCGCCCGACAATAATTCCATTAGTAATAATTGAACCTCCAACATTGTTCAATGCTGAATATTGAGACAGAGATAAATCAAGAGTCATATCAACATTTGTAGGAGCGGTAGGAACATCGGAATTGTTTGAAGCACAGCCGGCACAATATACTAATCCTGCAACAACTGCACCTTTTCCAAGGGTAAGGAGAAAATTTTTTCTATCCATTTGATCTACCTTTCAATTTATTTGTTTAAAAAAGAAATTTTTGGGTTATTTTAAATTGTAATTCATCTTTAACCGGAATCATCAAAATTGATAGTCTTTCAACTTTGTATAAAGTATAACTTATAATATTCTTCCATTTACGATTAGTTTTTATTGTCCAATATTTGTAGAACAGAAAAGAATCTAGTTTACACCTTTATTTTTTGTCTTAAACGGTTAGAATGTCCGTTTAGTTCCTGTAGGGATGATAGAAGTTTTTAAGCCAATAAATAACATTTTCGAAAAATTACTTAAACCAAAAAATTAATTGACCTGTTTGGGGAGTAAATATTGCACCAATGTATTAAAAAAGTTTATATTTGTCCTCGCTTTTTTGCGAATTGTTCTTTGATGCCGGGATGGCGGAATTGGTAGACGCACAGGACTTAAAATCCTGTGGGCATTTATGCCCGTGCCGGTTCGACTCCGGCTCTCGGTACAACTTATTTTACAACACTGAAGATGACATTTTAATCTGGGTTCTTAGCTCAGTTGGCTAGAGTGTCTGCTTGACGTGCAGAAGGTCATAGGTTCGAATCCTATAGGACCCACGAAATCGGAGTTGTCTCCGTTTTTTTTTATTAGGAATATGGAAAAGATAAAAATAAAATTCCCGGATGAATCTGTTAAGGAATTTGATAAAGGTGTAACACCTTTTGAAATTGCTAAATCAATTTCTAACAGATTAGCAGATGATGCATTGGTTGCCAAAGTTAATGGTGAGATGCGTGATCTTTCATGTAAAATTGATGTTGATTCTGACCTTCAACTATTTACTTTCGATTCAAATGAAGGGAAAGAGACTTATTGGCATTCATCATCGCATCTGATGGCGCATGCAATTCAAGCTTTGTATCCAGAAGCTAAATTTGGAGTTGGTCCTGCCATAGACAGCGGTTTCTACTATGATATAGATATCAATTCCAAATTAACTGAAGAAGATCTATTAAAAATTGAAAACAAGATGATTGAAATTGCTCAGCAGAAAAATCCGTTTAAAAGAAACGAATTGAGTAAAGCTGAAGCAGTAAAGTTCTTCCAGGAAAAAGGAGATCAGTATAAATTAGAAATTATAAGCGAACTTGATGAAAATGAAGTTGCGATTAGCATTTATAATGAGGGTGATTTCACTGATCTATGTACCGGTCCTCATGTTCCTGATGCTGGTAAAATTAAATTTGTAAAACTCCTTACCGTTTCCGGTTCATACTGGAGAGGGGGTGAGAAGAATAAACAAATGCAAAGGATTTATGGCATTACTTTCCCTAAAAAGAAAATGCTTGAAGATCATATTGCATTTTTAGAAGAAGCTAAAAAACGTGACCATAGAAAACTTGGTAAGCAATTAGATTTATTCAGTATTCACGAAGAAGCAGGTGCTGGATTAATTTATTGGCATCCAAAAGGTGCGCGAATCAGAAATACAATTGAAACTTTCTGGCGTGCAGCTCACTTAAGAAACGGATACGAAATTTTATATTCCCCGCATATGGGAAAAAGTTGGTTGTGGCAGACAAGCGGACATCTTTATAATTATAAAGATAATATGTACGCACCGATGACTATAGATGAACAGGAATATTACATCAAACCAATGAATTGCCCATTCCATATTATGATTTATCAATCTCAACTGCGTTCTTATAGAGATCTTCCGTTGCGCTGGGCTGAGCTTGGAACTGTTTATCGTTATGAAAAGAGTGGTGTATTACATGGTCTGTTGCGTGTACGTGGTTTTACTCAAGATGATGCACACATATTCTGTACAAAAGAACAAATTGAAGATGAAGTTATTGAAGTAATTCGTTTCTCAAATTATATGTGGAAGTCTTTCGGTTTTGAGCAGTTGAAATTTTATATTGCTACTAAACCTGAAAAGGCTGTAGGCGACGATTCACTTTGGGAAAAAGCAATTAACAGTC
>DAIEQP010000366.1 GCA_027347805.1 Ignavibacteria bacterium
GGCAGAAGGCGTTAAAGCTATTAGCGGAATTGATCTTGGACTTGCTGTTACTGGAATTTTAGGCCCGACTGGTGCAACAGATTCAAAACCAGTAGGACTGGTTTATATTGGTTTATGTGATGATAAAATTTGTGCAGCTAGAGAATTTAGATTCGGAGATGACAGATTGATGAATAAAGACCGGGCATCTCAAGCTGCGTTGGATATGATAAGAAGACACTTGCTTGGAATTCCGTACGATGATTAGAACGTTTATCGCATTGGAAATACCTTTTGAAGAATTAAGCAAAATAATTCAGTTAAGAGATAAGTTTACAGGTTTACCTGCTGGTATCAGATGGGAACCGGAAGATAAACTTCACATAACATTAAAATTTTTGGGCGATACAGAAGAAAAACTTATTGATAACATTAAAAATGAGTTGCATAATATTCTTGATATGCTTCCTGCACTTAGAATCAGATTTAGCAAGTTTGGAATTTTTAAGAAAGAAAATGATCCCAGAATTTTGTGGGTTGGCATAAATGAATCGCCGGAATTAAGCCAGATTGTTGAGAAGATTGATAATTCATTTACTAAATTTGGCTATCCAAAAGAGAGCAGAAAATTCAAACCGCACATAACTCTTTTGAGATTCAAAGGGCGAGAAGACAAACAGAAGGTTTTGAAATTATTAGAAGTAACCGTCCAGCAAGATTTATTTAAAGCAGATTCCATTTGCTTGTTCAAAAGTGAACTAAAACCATCGGGGTCGGTTTATACTTCTTTGGAAAAATATTTATTGAAATAAAAAGGAGGAAAAATGAGTATGGATAAAGACCAGAGAGTGAAAGTTCTTGAAGATACCATAAGCAATATTGAAAAGCAGTTTGGTAAAGGAACAATTATGAAATTAGGCGATGGCGTAATTTCTCCTGTAGATGCCATTCCTACCGGTTCATTAACATTAGACTATGCTCTTGGTATTGGCGGTGTTCCAAGAGGCCGTGTTGTTGAAATCTATGGTCCTGAATCTTCAGGCAAAACAACATTGTGCTTACATATTATTGCAGAAGCTCAGAAGAAAGGTGGTCTTGCAGCATTCATCGATGCTGAACATGCTCTCGATGTTAATTATGCAAAACGATTAAAAGTTGATACTACAAATCTGCTTTTATCACAGCCAGATTTTGGTGAGCAGGCACTTGAGATAGTTGATACATTAGTTCGAAGCAACGCACTTGATGTAATTGTAGTCGATTCTGTTGCCGCACTTGTTCCGAGATCCGAAATTGAAGGTGATATGGGCGATCCTCAGATGGCTATGCAGGCAAGATTGATGAGCCAGGCATTGAGAAAAATTACTGGTGCAATTAGCAAATCAAAGACTTGCGTTATTTTTATAAACCAATTGAGAAGTAAAATTGGAGTAATGTTTGGTAATCCTGAAACAACAACCGGTGGTAATGCATTAAAATTCTATGCTTCACTCCGACTCGATATTCGTCGCATTGCTGCAATAAAAGATGGTACAAACGTTATCGGTAATAGAACCAAAGTCAAAGTTGCTAAGAGTAAAGTAGCGCCTCCATTTAAAGAAGTTGAATTTGACATACTTTATAATGAAGGAATAAGTAAAGCTGGTGATATTATCGATCTTGCAACAGATAAAAATATTCTTAAGAAAAGCGGAGCCTGGTTC
The DNA here is from genome assembly GCA_027347805.1 of Ignavibacteria bacterium. GTDB lineage: Bacteria > Bacteroidota > Ignavibacteria > Ignavibacteriales > Melioribacteraceae > Stygiobacter. Next base: position 1,683 of record DAIEQP010000366.1, read on the forward strand.
ACTTATAAAGAAGACCGATTCCAGGGAAGAGATCAGCTGAAACAAAAAATGCTTGAAGACCCTGTTCTTTTTGCTTCATTGGAGAAGGATGTGAAAGTTGTTCTGGGAATGATTGCAGAAGATCAAAAGCCAGCTCAAAAAGAAGAACAGCCTGAAGCAAAAGCAAAAAAAACTAAATGACAATAACCGCTCTTAAAAAAAAAGGCAGCGATGTTTTAATATTTTTGGATGATGATACTTTCCTCAATCTGGATTATAGAATTGTGTTAGATTACGGATTGAGGAAAGCTGATCATCTAGATGAAAAAAAAATTGATTTACTAAAAGAGAAAAATTCTTTTCTCAAAGCCCGCGATTCAGCTTTAAGAATACTTGCCAGAAGGCGCCATTCCTCATATGAATTAAAAACAAAGTTGTTCAAAAAAAACTATTCTAAAGAAGTCATCGGCAGCGTAATACAAAACCTGAACGAATTTAGTTACTTAAACGATGAAGAATTTGCTTCAGCTTATATTTCTGAAAGAATTAAACAGAGAAAAATTGGCACAAATCGACTGAAAGCAGAATTATTCAAAAAGGGAATTGACTCAAAGATTGCAGTAAAAGTCTTGAATGAAACAGATAAAACTGAATTGAATGAAAATGCATATGAAATTGCGAAGAAAAAACTAAAAATCCTGAAAAACAAAGAAAGTGATGCAAGAAAGATTTCTTCTAAATTATTTGCGTTTCTATTATCAAAAGGGTACGAGGCAGACTTGATAAAAACTATTCTTAACAATCTTAAGATAGAATTTGAAGAATAATTTTTTTCTCTCCTAAACCTTCCTTATTTTTGCAAACAAAATTTCACTAACTCCATGTCTCTCATTAATAAAATTGACTACTATAATACCGAAAGTCTATTGAGTGAAGATGAGAAGATGGTGCGCAATTCAATCCATAATTTCGTCGATTCAAAAGTTCTGCCTGTAATTGAAAATTGTTTCCAGGAAAACAGATTTCCTATGGATTTAATACCGGAAATGGGAAAGCTTGGATTATTTGGCATGACATTACCGCAGAAGTATGGCTGTGCTGAATTAAATAATGTTTCATATGGATTGGCAATGCAGGAATTGGAAAGAGGTGACAGTGGAGTCCGGAGTTTTGTTTCAGTACAGAGTGCTTTAGTAATGTACCCGATTTATAAATTTGGCAGTGAATCACAAAAAGAATACTGGCTCCCAAAATTAGCAGCTGGAGAAAATATTGGATGTTTTGGGCTTACTGAACCGGATTTTGGGTCTAATCCTGGGGGAATGTTAACACGAGCTGAAAAAGTTGAAAAAGGATATATTCTTAACGGCTCAAAGATGTGGATAACAAATGGAACATTAGCTGATATAGCGCTGGTTTGGGCAAAACTTGATAATGTTGTTCATGGATTTTTAATTGAAAAAGGAGCTAAAGGATTTTCAGCTCCTGAGATGAAAGGAAAGCATTCCTTGAGAGCATCTGTAACTTCGGAATTAATCATGCAGGATGTTTTTGTTCCTGAAGAAAACATTTTGCCAAATACAGATGGATTAAAGTCTGCTCTTATGTGTTTAAACCAGGCACGGTATGGAATTGCATGGGGTGTCGTTGGATCAATGTTAGCTTGTTATGATTGCGCTCTCGAATATTCTAAATCGAGAATTCAATTTGGAAAACCGATTGCTGCATATCAAATGACGCAGGAAAAACTTGTTTTTATGTTAACTGAAATTACAAAAGCTCAGTTATTGAATTTACAATTGGGAAGATTGAAAGATAAAGGTCAATACAATCATTCCCAGGTTTCAATGGCAAAAAGAAATAATTGTGAAAAAGCTCTCGAGATAGCAAGAATTTCAAGGGAGATTTTAGGTGCAAATGGAATAACAAACGAATATCCTGTAATGCGTCATACAAATAATTTGGAATCGGTTAAGACATACGAAGGAACGCACGAGATGCATACTTTAATAATTGGTAAAGATATAACCGGTATTTCCTCTTTCGATTAGTAAATCGAGACCACCTTGTGTGGTCTTTTTCATAATAAAGGAGTTAATATGAAAAACAAAATTGAATTTGAAGGCTTAACTTTTGACGATATTCTTCTCGTTCCTTCTCGTTCTGCAATACTTCCAAGAGAAGTTAGAATCACTTCCAAACTTACTAGAAGTATTGAATTAAATATTCCATTTCTATCGGCTGCAATGGATACTGTAACCGAATCGCAAATGGCAATTGCTATGGCTGCCCAGGGAGGAATCGGAATTATCCATAAGAATATGACTATAGAAAAACAGGCCGATGAAGTTGATAAAGTAAAACGTTCCGAAAGCGGGATGATAGTAAATCCAATTACTCTTACTCCTGAAAGAACAATACGCGAAGCTGAAGCATTGATGTCAAAATATCATATCAGTGGAATTCCGATTGTTGATGAAAAAGATAAACTTGTTGGAATATTAACTAATAGAGATCTTCGTTTTGAAATCAATCGCGATCTTTCTGTTCAAGAATTAATGACAAAAGAAAATTTGGTTACTGCGCCTCTTGGAACTACATTGGAGGAGGCTCAAAAAATTCTTCATAGACATAGAATAGAAAAACTTCCGGTAGTTGATAAAAAAGGAATTATTAAAGGATTGATTACCTATAAAGATATTCTTAAAAAGAAAAGATTTCCTTTTGCATGTAAAGATGATTTAGGAAGATTG
>DAIEQP010000397.1 GCA_027347805.1 Ignavibacteria bacterium
ATAAAAATGAATTCATGTAAATTATCTCAATATCTACGCCGATGATTAATCGGCGTTTTTTTTTATCTAATTCTAATTTTCTAACAAATATGAACTTACCAATTTAATGATTGCGCAATTTGGTTATAAAATAGTAAAATCTGGCTGTTTTTAGACCCCAATCTCTTTTATAATTACATCTGAAATTGTTCCTGCCTAACTAAGTATAAATGTAAATGTGATGGAAGTTGAATATGAAATGTTATCTGATGAATTTGTTGCCGATAAATAAAACAGTTTTTCTAAATCACGCTTATCGCAAATATAGAAAGTGCTCACCTGATGTTTTTTTTAGTTGTTTAATTACCGATGATTCATTTTTTGATTTTATTCTAATAGCAGATTGAAAAACAAATAAACTTTTTCAAAAGTAGCATTGTAATTGTTTAAATAAATGTAGAATTCTTTTGTAGATATTGGAAGGAGAAAATGTTCGTTAAATTTCTTACATCTTTATCCAACATAAAAATGTGCAGAATTATTTTCTGCTTTGATAATTATAAACACATTCTTGAGCAGGTTGAAAATAAAAATGTCTGGGTAAAATTGGAAAAGGATGGAAATAAAGTAAATGGTTATTATAGCAGGAATGGTGAAAACTGGTTTCAGGTCGGTCAGCAAGTTGAAATTTCTGACAAATATAATTTAGAAGTGGGCCAAATCTGCAGTGAAGAAAATGAAAATTTTTCTGGAAATTTTTCTTCTTTAATGTATGAACTTGATGAACATGATTGGTCTCTTTGTGCAGGTATTAAATATAATCGAAACTCATTCAAAAAAGAAAATCATTCACTTTTGATAAAAGCTTATACAGATTTGAAAAACTGTTCCGTTGAAGTATGGATTGATTCATTCGAGTCAAATAATAAAGTGGCAGAATTTACTATCAAAAATATTCATGATAAACGAACTCAAGAAAAAGTTGATACAAAAATTTATTCTACAACTACAAATAAATATGATGTTAATTTGCGCTTTAATAGTTCAGATGCTGAAATCTTGTTTTGAAATACTTATAATGGACGCAAATGCAATGCAAACAAAAAAGGAATTATATGCTTCTTCCACAAAAGTCTTTAACAGTTGTGATATTAATATTTCTTCTTATAATAAATTCGAAATTATTTTCACAGGATCCTAATTTTCATATCTACCTTTGTTTTGGCCAGTCCAATATGGAAGGTAATGCAACTATAGCAAGAGATGATAAATCAGTTGATAATCGTTTTCAGGTTATGGAAGCTGTTGATTGTTCAAATCTTGGAAGAATAAAAGGGAACTGGTATAAAGCTATTCCTCCCTTGTGCCGCTGCTACTCCGGTTTAACTCCTGCAGATTATTTTGGCAGGAAGCTCCTGGAAAATCTGCCATATGAAATAAGGGTTGGTATTGTAATGGTTGCCGTAGCAGGATGTAAAATAGAGTTGTTCGATAAAAATAATTTTCAAACATATGCAGCTACAGCCCCATCATGGATGACTGGAATAATAAATGAATATGGAGGAAATCCTTACGCTCGTCTTGTTGAAATTTCCAAACTTGCACAGAAAGATGGTGTAATAAAAGGAATTCTTTTGCACCAGGGTGAATCGAATACTGGAGATAATGCATGGCCATCAAAAGTTAAATCAATTTATGATAACCTGATTGCAGACTTAAAATTGAAACCTGAATCGGTACCTTTACTTGCCGGTGAACTTGTTAATGCTGATCAGGGGGGTGCTTGTGCAAGTATGAATACAATAATTGCAAAGCTTCCTCAAACTCTTCCAAATTCTTATGTCATTTCTTCAAAAGGCTGTACAGATACAACCGACAATCTCCATTTTAATGCTGCCGGTTACAGAGAACTCGGAAGACGCTATGGTACGAAAATGCTTTCGATTCTTGGATATGCAGCAACTTCAAGTTCTGACAAGGATAAAATAATTAGCAATTATTATTTGTCTGATAATTATCCCAATCCTTTTAATCCTGAAACCGTTATCAGTTATCAGATATTAGAACCCGGCCATGTAACTTTAAAAGTTTTTGATCTTCTGGGAAAAGAGGTAGCAGCTTTAGTGAACGAATATCAGCAACCAGGCAGTTACAAAGTTGAATTCAATATTAGTAATGTTGAGCGCAAACGAGAGTTAACAAGCGGAATTTACTTCTGCACTTTACAAGCTGGGAGTTTTATTCAAACAAAAAAAATGGTTTTGATGAAATAATTTATTGCGTTTTTTAAAACAAACAATTGAAAAGATCATGAAAATAATAAAGCTATATACTGTATTAATGTTGATATTCTTCATATCAATAAATGCCCAACAAAATTATAATGGTAAAAAAATAAGTTCTGATTTATTCGGATTATTCTTTGAAGATATAAACTATGCAGCAGATGGAGGATTGTATGCCGAATTGGTTCAAAATCGCTCGTTTGAATATAATCCTACTGAACAAAAAATATGGAACCCACTTTCTTTCTGGGAATATATATGTCCCGGATTTTCTATAGGAAGAATTAATGTTGAAACTAATTCACCTATCCATCCAAACAACCCTCATTATATTGTTCTGGATGTAGAACATGTTGGTCATGAAAAAAATTATAAAGGCGAATCGGGAGTAGGAATAAAAAATTCAGGGTTTGCTGGAATTGCAATTAAATCTGGTGAAAAGTATAATCTTACAATGTTTGCAAGACAACTTTCCAAAGACCCGATTTCGTTATCTGTTAGTTTACAAAGTCCGTCTGGCAAAACTATTTATGCTGAAAATAATTTTGCTGTTTCATCCGGAAAATGGAAAAAATATTTTACAACATTAAACTCAACGGTTAACAGTGACAGCGCTGTGTTAGTTATTCTTGCAACTACAAAATGTAAATTAGCGCTTGATGTAATTTCTCTCTTCCCAGAAAAAACTTTTAAAAATAGACCAAACGGACTCCGTGCCGATTTAGCCCAACTGCTTGCGGATATGAAACCAAAGTTTATTCGTTTTCCAGGCGGATGTCTTGCTCATGGTGACGGCCTCGGTAATATGTACCGATGGAAAAATACAATTGGACCGATTGAAGAGAGAAAAGAGCAGAGAAATATTTGGGGATATAATCAAACTGCCGGTTTGGGCTATTACGAATACTTCCAGTTTTGTGAAGACATTGGAGCAAAACCTTTGCCGGTGCTTCCTGCTGGAGTCTGCTGTCAGAATTCAGGAGGAACATGGCGGATTGGCGGGACAGGACAAAAAGCACTTCCGATGAATGAAATGAGTGAATATGTTAAAGAGGTTTTGGATCTTATTGAATGGGCAAATGGGCCAGTGACTTCTAAATGGGGAGCCAAACGTGCTTCAGCCGGGCATCCAAAGTCATTCAATCTTCAGTATATCGGAATTGGAAATGAAGATAAAATTACACCTGAATTTGAAGAACGATTCAAGATGATATTTGATGCAGTGAAAAAGAAATATCCTGAAATAATTGTTATTGGAACTGTCGGTCCATTCCATAGTGGTGATGATTTTGAAAAAGGCTGGAAAATTGCAAACGATTTGAAGATCCCAATTGTTGATGAACATTATTATGTTAATCCAGATTGGTTCCTTTCCAATCAGAATCGTTACGATTCATATAAACGTAACGGTACAAAAGTTTACCTGGGTGAGTATGCATCATGGGGAAATAAAATTCGCAATGCAATTGCGGAAGCTGCCTACATGACATCGCTTGAACGCAATGGTGATGTTGTGAGTATGGCTTCTTATGCTCCATTGTTTGCTAAAAAAGATTTTACACAGTGGAAAACTGATATGATCTTTTTTGATAATACAAAAATTTGTCTTACTCCAAATTATTATGTGCAGAAAATGTTTTCTGCTAACCAGGGAGATTTGTATTTCGATAATGTAATATCAGCAAATGGAAAAGATTCAACCCTAGCATTTTCATGTGTCCAGGATACCAAAACAAGTGATATTATTTTGAAATTAGTTAATGCTAGTGTTAAATCTAAAAAAGCAAAAATTGATCTTACCGGTTTTAGTAATTTGATTCCGGATGCAGAGCTTACAGTTTTTTCGGGTAGTGCAAATTCTGAAAATACTTTAGACAATCCTCAAATAGTAGTTCCGGTCAGCTCCTCAATTAGGGTAAGCGGAAAATTTGAATATTCACTTCCCGAATGGTCGCTATCGGTAATTAGAATTAAATCAAAAAATTAAAAGAGGATTTAGGAATAATGAAACCAGCAAAATTATTAATTGTGTTTTTTCTTCTCGTTTTTTTGAATGGTATTTATTGCAAAGAAATTTACACGATTAAAAGTCCAAACCAGAAAATCTCAGTGAATTTTTGGATAAATCATTCTGGGTTTGCTTTGTATTCAGTTTCTCATAGCAACACTGTTCTTCTTCAAGAATCAAAATTAGGTATTGTAAGAAGTGATGAAGATTTTTCCTCTAATCTTTCAATCGATTCTGTATCGAAGGTGAAAACAATAAATGACGATTACAAATTGCTGCATGGAAAAAGATTGAATAACATATACACCGGCTGCAGAAGG
>DAIEQP010000427.1 GCA_027347805.1 Ignavibacteria bacterium
ATTTGGTTTGCTGCAGGATTTCTTGGTGTTGGAAAGTTTGACCGCAATGGAATAATATCGTGGTACCAGTGGGATTCTCGAAATCAATTTGGTGCTGTGGCAGTTGATAAAGATGGTAAAGTATTTTGTGCAAGCGATAGAGCACTTTTCAAAATAGATAACAGTAAACTTGTAAAATTTAATAATGAAGACCCAAACCCATCACTAGTTAGAAAAATATTTTTTACAGCTGATGGGAAAATATATACAAGTTCAAGCACCTCATTATGTGTCTATAACGATAAAGGGAAATTCTTAAAACTGCTTGGTGATAAACCAAGGACTAACAGCTTTTATGGTTTATGTGAATTTGATGGGAAGCTTCTAATCGGAAAACCAGAAGGTTTATTTAGTCTTAAGAACGACAGATTTGAAGAATATCAATTAGGTTCACAATCAATACATCAAAAAATCTTTTTCATCGAAAAAGATAAAAAAGGCAACTTATGGTTGGGCACAGATGATGGTGTAATTATTTGGGATGGTAAAAACCTGAAAAAACATAGCAAAGAAAACGGTTTGATTGGGCGAGAAACTAACAGATCCGGCTTTTGTGCGGATTCATTTGGAAGAATTTGGATTGGAACCGAAAAGGGTGTATCTTGTTATTTACGTGAATATGATAATCATGAATTCAAACCGTCAATTATAAATGTTCAGTTAACCGATCAATTCCAAAACAATTTTTCGATTGATTCGACCAAACACCAGGATATAAAATTATCATATAATCAGAATACTTTTAATCTCAGTTTCAATGCAATATCTTTTCAAAATGAAGAAAAAATTGTATTCAGAGTTAAACTGGTAGGTTTTGAAGATTTACCGATTGAATTTTTTCATAGGAACATCATCAGATACACAAATATTCCTCCCGGAACTTATTATTTTCAGATACAGGCAAAAAATTACAATGGCAATTGGAATAAAATTTATAAGTCGGCAAATTTTATAATAAGCCCTCCTTTTTATGAAACATGGTGGTTCTACATTTTACTTATCTTTCTCATAGGTGGAGTAATAACATGGATAATAAGTTATATATCCAAATCTAGATATTCGACCGAATTAGAAAAGCAGGTTAATATCCGCACATCAGAATTGATTGAGTCTGAAGCAAAAACTAGAGCAATCATTGAACACGCTCCATACTTAATAATGATCATTTCCAAAGATTTTAGTATAAAATATTTGAACAAATCATCTTTACCATTTTCTGTAGAAAATTCTCCCGGCAGATCTTTCTTTGAATACTTTGGAGAAAGAGAAATAGATTCAATTAAAGCCAAACTTGACAATCTATTTAAGTATGGTTCACCAGTTCACTTTGAATACAATTTCAAAGAACAAACCGGCCGAGAAAATTGGATGGAATGCTATTTCAATCCGATAATGCAAATGAATTATTTTACTGAAGCAATTGGGATTTTTGTTGATAGAACTGAAATGAAATTAGCAGCATATGAAAAAGAGTTAATTGACCAGGAGCGCAACGAAGCTTATAACATGCTTAAAAAAACCTTAGGAGAAAAAGAAGTTCTGTTAAAAGAAGTATATCACAGAGTTGGCAACAACCTGCAGGTAATATCTTCGCTTTTAAATTTGCAGGCATTCTATGTTGATAATAAAGAACTCTCAACACTTTATCAGGAAAGTTTGAACAGGATTAAATCAATGTCTATGGTTCACGAAAGATTATACCAATCACAGAACCTGGATTGCATAACGCTGAATGAATATGTCACAAGATTATCGTCTTACCTTTTCGAACGTTATGAAGTTTATAAATGTATTGATTTACAACTTGACCTTGATGATACAATTATTGAAGTTGATAAAGCAATTCCTATGGGTTTAATTATAAATGAATTATTGACAACAGCCTTCAAAGAAATTTACGATTTGTATGGTGATATTGTGGAAAAGAAAAAAGTTTATTTATCAGCTAAACGAAATGGAAGTGATCTTAATTTAATTGTAGAATACAATCACATTATAGATGCGCAAACAAGACACAATGAAAAGACACTAGGAATTAGACTGACAGACCTGCTTGTGTCACAACTGCAGGGCACTGTTCAATACTTATTTGAAGACGGCATAAAATATGTGATTCAATTTCCACTTAACGAAAAACGCAATGCAGAAGAAAATATTAATTGTTGAAGATGAACCTATAATAGCGCTGGAACTTTCTGAAAGGTTGCAGCAATATGGTTATTTGATTTCAGGAATTGCCTCCAACGGATTGGAAGCGAGGAAAAAATTCAAAGAGAATACTACAGACTTAATTCTCCTTGATATTTCTTTAAAAGGAGATATAAACGGAATTGAACTTGCAGAAATAATAAGACAGACTTCTGACATACCGATCATTTACATTACTGCATTCTCCGATCAAGCAACATTAGCTAAGGCAAAATTAACGCAGCCATCCGGATTTTTGTTGAAGCCGTTTAACCAGCGGGAACTTGAGACAACAATCGAGATTTCCTTATATAAATATGAGATGGAAAAGAAAATTAAGGAAAATGAACGGTGGTTGAATTATACTTTAAACGGAATTGGTGATGCAATAATTACAACAGATAAAAGCGGAATAATAAATTTTGCCAATTCATCTGCAGAGCAAATTATTGGCCTGCATAAAGAAAAAATGATCGGCAATCCTGTCGATTCAATAATTAAGTTTCATGATGCAGTACTTCAGTTATCTCTTTCAAATACATCCTTATTTGAAATTTCTAATGAACCTGAGAATTATACATTTTCAGAAACGGTGCTGATAAATCATCAGAATGAAAATATTTTTATTGAGTTCAAGACAAAACTTCTGCGTGATGATTTTGGAAATCTTACCGGCTGTGTTTTTGTTATACGTGATTTAACTGCGAAAAAGATTATCCAGGCCGCATTAAATAAAAGCGAAGAAAGGTATAAAGCTGTAATCGAACAAATTTCGGAAGGAATTATTATTTACGATTTCAAAACCAAAAAGGTAATTGAATCTAATAATGCTTATCGAAAGATGACTGGTTATACTGAAGAGGAACTATTAGATCTGACAGTTAAGGAATTAGTATACGGAATAGATAACTTTATTGAAGATCTGGATTTAATACTTGAAAAAGAAAGGCAACTGCATGTCGGCGAAAGAATTGATAAAAGAAAAGATGGCAGCCTTCTTGTTGTAGAAATTACTTCAAATCTTTTTGAACTTGATGGATTGGAAGTTCTTGTAGTTGTTGTTAGAGATATTACAGAAAGAAAAAAGGCAGAAGAAGTAATTAGAGCATCAGAAGAAAAACTAAGAACTCTTTTTGATACTATGGCTCAGGGCGTTATTTACCAGGATGCTTCAGGTTCGGTAGTGTCTGCTAACCAGGCTGCATGTAAAATTCTTGGAGTAAGCATTAAAGATTTATTAGGATCGTATGGCGCAAGTTCAAAGTGGAAATCAATTCATGAAGATGGAAGTTTGTTAAATATAGATGATCATCCATCAAACATTGCGCTAAAAACCGGCAAACAGATTATTGGCAAAACAATGGGAGTATTCAATCAGATTGAACAAAAATATAAATGGATTACAGTTTCTTGCATCCCATATATTAAACCTGATGAAGAATATCCTTCAAGCGTTTATACAACTTTTACAGACATAACCGATCTCAAGAATTCCGAAGAAGCATTAAAAAAATATGGGGAAGAACTGAAACATATGATTGCAACAAAAGATAGATTCTTTTCTATTGTTGCTCACGATTTGAAAAGTCCATTTCTGGGTCTGCTAGGTTTTACAAGTGCGCTTCATGAAGATTATGATCAATTCGAAACAGCACAGATAAAACGCTACATTGGAAACATTAATAAAGCAACAAGAAATATCTACAGCTTAATTCAGAACTTATTAGAATGGAGCCGACTGCAAACAAATAAATTCGATCTAAACATTGCCGAAATAGACTTGTTTCAGATCGCCGAATATTCAATTAACCTTCTTAGTTCAAATGCCGCAAGCAAAGAAATTAAAATAAAGAACCTGCTTCCCCATTCAGAAATAATACTTGCTGATGAAAGGATTCTTGATTCAGTATTCTCAAATTTGATTTCGAATGCTATTAAGTTTTCAAAACGCGGTGACGAGATTACATTATCGGCGTCTTATTCAAATGACTTCATTGAAATATGTGTTACAGATAATGGTATAGGAATGGATGAAGAACGCCTTAATGAACTGTTTAGACTAGATGTAACTGTATCTTCTCGCGGTACAGAAGGTGAAGTTGGAACCGGGCTTGGTCTGGTTTTATGCAACGAATTAATTGAAAAGCTTAATGGCAGAATGAGAGTGGAAAGTAAACCTGGAATAGGAAGTAAATTTTGTTTTACTGTCCAGCGGAATTTAATTGTTTAGACTGAATTGCTTCTATAATAATTCCCTCTTTAATTGAATATCCTGGAGCTATAATTTTTTCAAGATTGAGTTCTTCGAATAATTCATCAATTATCAAAACTCCAGCTGGAATTATATCTGCACGTTTTAAGTCCAATCCATTAATTTTTTGTCTTTCTTCAAGTGATTTACTCCCAAGAACAATTTTTTTAACTTTTTGGAAGTTCTCAAAAGAAATTTGATAATCATTAAGAACCTGGAAATGATGTTCTCGCATGTAAACATTTTTTTCAATTAACCAGCTTAGAGAAGTTACAGTACCACCAATCCCAAAACATTCCTTAAAATCAAAATCACTTATTTCTTTCTTGATATTGCCGATCAACAGTTTAATCTCTTCCCTGCACTTTTCAATTCTTTTTTCTGTAATTAATAAATCGGGGAAAAACTGGTTTGTCATTCTGACAGCTCCAAGCTGCAAACTACTTTTGAAAACTATTTCATCTTTTTTGCCAATAATCAGTTCAAGACTACCACCGCCTAAATCAAATACAAGTACATGCTGATCAAGATTTTCTTTTTTATATAAAGCTGCTTTAAACGAAAGTGATGCTTCTTCTTCGCCGGATAATATTTTTATTTTAATGCCGGTATCATTTAATATCCTTGCACATACTTCTTCTCTATTCTCAGAATCACGCAGCGCACTCGTAGCAACTGCATTTACTTCAGCACCATACTTATTACAAATTCCAGAAAACTGTTTTAAGAGTGCGGAAGCTTCTTTTATTTTATCATCGCTGATTTTGAAGTTGGTAAAATCGTTTTCCCGCAATCTTAATACTGCTCTTTCGTGATGAATAGTTTGGAAAGAATTGGCGTTAACTTTTGCAATTAAAAGATGAAAAGAATTAGTTCCTATGTCGATTGCAGCTATATGCTTTTCGTTCATCGAGTCAAAGATTTATCTAATATAAATTGAGCAAGTTTAAATACATCATCAACCGAAATATCATCAATCAATTCTGATTTCCGGATAAAATATTTATTCTCGCCTACTGGGGCCCAGTTGAAAGGATTTGTCTGTCCAAAAAGTGAAATCTGAGGTGTTCTAAGTGTTCCTGCAACATGCATCACACCAGTATCGTTTGTAATGAATAAGCTGCTCTTCTCAATAATTGCAGCCAGAAAAGAAATTCCTGTAATGTAAAATCCAACTTGAGTGCTGCAATTTTGCTTCATATAATCTAGCTGTTCTTTATCAGCATCGCTGCCTGTTAAATAAAACTTTGCATTATATTTTTCATTTAACATTCCAATGAGTTTTATATATTTATCCAGCGACCACCTGTTTTGCGGTTTTGCCGCACCAATATGTAACCCAATCAGAAGTTCATTATCCTGCTTACCAAGTGATTTTATATAATCTTTTGCATAATTCCTGTCTTCATTATTAAAAATTACAATTGAAGAAAAATCTCTAGTTGAAATTCCAAATTGTCTAACTATATCCTGAATAAAATCGGAAACATGGGCATCAGGATATTTCCTCCAGTCCAGGTTTATTCTGTAATTAAATAATTTCTTCAGAGAATTATTTTTCCCGGATAATGATTTTGGACCAATTTTTATTTTGGCATCTGAGAGGGCTGCGAAAATACAACTTGTATTTGAAATTGCTACGGTTACAGGAACAATTGAAACATCATATTTGTCTTTTAATATTTTTCGTAAACTGGTACGGTATTCCGAATTGAATATTTTATTTTTTTCAAAAACAAATAATCTGTCGACAAATGGATTTTTTTCAAGAGCTCTATAATTTGTTTGACTGGCAATAACAGTTATTTCACATTCGGGATATTTTTCTTTTATAGCTCTAAAGAGAGGGACTGTTGCAAGCATATCTCCAAACTGATTATGCTGTCTTATAATTAAAAATTTGCGGGGTAGACCAAGATTGTTATCGGATTTTTCTTCTACTGAAAGGAAAAGATTAATAAAAGAAGAAAATATATTTCTGTAGATTGATCGGAAATTCATTAAGGACTACTTTGATTCATTGTTCGATTTTAGTTCTTCAAACTGCGCTTCAATGATATCCTTTTTATCAATATTGATTTTGCTGTTCACATTTCGCTTTGGCGGATTAACAGATTCACGAGTATCATCATTCTTTAAAACCTGCATTACATTTCTAATAACTTTTGAAACGATATAAAAAATAAGTCCCCAAATTATTAATCTTAATAAACTCAAATTTATCCTCTCGGTTCCGGATTAAAATATTCAATAAAGCCCCTGTCTTCCCTAAAAATCTGATTATATAATTCATTGAAATCATCGTTATTATTAACGAAATCAATATCTGTAGTGTTTACAATCAATAAAGGAGAATTATTATACTTAAAAAAGAAATTATTATAAGATTCAGAAAGTTCAGCAAGATATTGACGGGTTAGATTCTTTTCGAAATTTCTTCCTCGAAGTTTAATATTTGACATCAGTCTATCAATTCCAGCCTGAAGAAAAATTACTAGATCAGGTTTTGGAATATCCCGTTCCAGCAGAGGGAAAATCGATTCGTATAATTTCAATTCTTCCTCGCTAAGATTTAAATATGCAAATATTTTATCCTTATCAAAGATATAATCGGATACTGTAATGTTCGCAAATAAATCCTGCTGCTTTAACTGCTGCTGCTGTTTGTACCTGTTAATTAAGAAGAACATTTGAGTTTGGAATGCAAATCTTTTCCTATCGTCATAGAATTTTTCAAGGAAAGGATTCTCTTCAAATTGTTCCATAATTAATTTTGCATTCAATTTTTCCGAAAGCATCTGGGCCAAAGAAGATTTGCCTGCTCCAATTACTCCTTCGATTGCTATGTAACGTAATTCTGCCAAAGGTCATCTCACAATAATGAATCAGCAATTTTCTGAACTATAAATGTTTCAGTTAAATCATAATTTATTTCATGAATTTTTTTCTTTAATACGGGATGTTTAAAGTCTGCAGCAATTTCAAGCAGCGGAGTCAGAACAAAATCGCGATGTGCATATTCTTTATGCGGAATTGTAATAAATTCACCATTATAAACTAATTCGTTGTAAAAAATAATATCAACATCCAATTCCCTTGGTGCGTTTGGAATATGAACAGCATCTCTGCCTGCTTTAGTTTCTATTGACTTAATTAAATAAAAGAGATCAAAAAAACCAAGCAATGTTTCAATTTCTATAACTGCATTGTAAAAATTATCCTGGCTTAAATTTCCCAAAGGTCTTGTTTCATAAACCGAAGAGGACTTTAATACACGGCATTTGCTGTTTTCCTTAAACTGCTCTACAGCAAATTTAAGATGAGCCATTTTATCCCCAATATTCGATCCAAGACCAAGATAGATTTTATCAACCATTTTGTTTAATCACCTCTGCTTCAACAAAATCAAGCACTCCTCCAACCGGCACATGATGCTTCCTCACACGAACATGAATTTCGATGATTTCTTTATATTGTGAGAGTAATTCATCTGCAATTACGGTTGCTAGAGTTTCAATCAGCTTGTATTTTTTTGAATGAACAATTTTGTTAATGAATTTATAAACTGAATCGTAATTAATTGTAGCTTTTAAATCATCATTCAAAACTGCTTTTGAAAAATCAGTATAGATATCTACATCCGCTTCAAACTTACCGCCAATGTTTTGCTCTTCCTGCAAAGCTCCGTGATATGCATAAAAACTGGCGTTTTTTATTCTTATAATA
>DAIEQP010000431.1 GCA_027347805.1 Ignavibacteria bacterium
CTCATCTGGTTTTCCATCATCATCATCTTAATGGGGAAATCTATTTAATGGAAGAATGCCCTATAAGTAAATCAAGAAATGAAGGAATGAAAACTCAGGTTGATAGGGAAGTGTTTTGGCGAAAAGATGGCACCCCGTTTCCTGTTGAATACACAGTAACACCGATTTTTAAAAATTCTGAAGTTATTGGTGCAGTAATAAGTTTTAAAGATATTACTGAGAGAAAAATATTTCAAGAGGAATTGTTAAAAGCAAAAGAAGCTGCAGACCGTGTAATAGATGCGATGCCGATTCCTACTTCTGTTGTCACACTTGATGGAGATATATTAAGATCGAATAAAGCAATGGCTGAATTCCATGGTATTACATTAGAAGATTTTAAATTTATGAATGCTTCAGAATGGTATAATAACCCGGATGATAGGAAATCAATAATTAGTAAACTACAAAAAGAAGGCTCGGTTGTAAACTACAATATTCAATTTAAGCGTTTTGCAACAGGAGAAATAAGGGATACTTTTGTTTCGCTTATTCCGGTTCAGTATATGGGCAAAGAATGCGTCGTTGGATCAATTGTTGACATAACTGATCTGAAACAAATCCAGGAAGAATTAGCAGTTGCAAAAGAAAATGCTGAAGCCGCAACAGTTGCAAAAAGCCAATTCCTTGCTACGATGTCTCATGAAATTCGAACTCCAATGAATGCAATAATCGGACTCTCTCATTTAGCACTTAAAACTGAACTTGATAGTAGGCAGCTCGATTATCTCTTGAAAATTGAAAAGTCCGGCCAGGCTCTATTGGGAATCATAAATGACATTCTTGATTTTTCAAAAATTGAAGCAGGCAGATTATCAATTGAACATACAGATATGGATCTGGAACAGGTCATAGAGAATGTTTCCAATTTGGTTGCTCATCGCGTTCAGGAAAAAGGATTGGAATTTACAATTCATATTGCAAATGATGTCCCTACAAAATTAGTTGGAGATCCTCTAAGAGTTAGTCAGGTAATAACAAACTATTGTAGCAATGCAATTAAATTTACTCAGGAAGGAGAAATATTTATAAATGTTAGTTTGGGAAAAAAGGTCGGGAATAGAGTTAAGCTGAAATTTTCAGTGAAGGATACCGGCATCGGTATGACCGAAAATCAGATTGAAAGAATATTTAAGGAATTTTCCCAAGCTGATAGTTCAACAACTAGAAAATATGGAGGCACCGGACTTGGTCTTGCGATTTCAAAATCGCTTGCTGAATTAATGGGTGGAGAAGTTTGGGTAACCAGCGAGTTGGGAAAAGGAAGTACTTTTTATTTTACATGTGTCTTTGATTTACAAAGAGAACAGGATAAACAAACATTTGAGCCTACAATAGATTTGCGTGGTTTAAGTGTACTTGTATGCGATGATAATGAAACTGCAAGATTTATTTTGACCGAAGCTCTAGAATCGTTTTCTTTTGTAGTAACTCAAGCCAGATCAGGAAAAGAGGCAATTGATATTATTACAAATAATAAAGAGAAAAAGTTTGATCTGATTTTGATGGATTGGAAAATGCCCGAGATGGATGGACTTGAAACCTCAAAAATAATTTTACATGATAATAAAATTGATACCCCGACAATTATTATGGTCACATCCTTTGGCCGTGAAGAGATAGCAGAAAAAGCTAAAGAAATTGGAATAAATAAATTCCTCATTAAACCTGTATCTCATTCATTGTTATTTGATACAATTATGGATGTCTATGGAAAA
Source organism: Ignavibacteria bacterium (assembly GCA_027347805.1). Classification (GTDB taxonomy): domain Bacteria; phylum Bacteroidota; class Ignavibacteria; order Ignavibacteriales; family Melioribacteraceae; genus Stygiobacter. Next base: position 1,758 of record DAIEQP010000431.1, read on the forward strand.
GAAATAAAAACAAGAAGAAATCGTGTTCAGAAAGGAATGAAGTATAAAAAGGAAATCGAAAAGTTACTGGGTACAAGAATTTTATTAACTGAAGACAACGAGATTAATCAACAGGTAGCAAAAGAACTGCTGGAAAGTGCCGGCTTTGTTGTTGATGTTGCTAATAACGGTTATGAAGCACTTGAAAAAATCAGAAGTTCGGGTGTCCCATCTTGTTATAATATTGTATTAATGGACTTGCAGATGCCCTTTATGGATGGCTTTACTGCTACTGAAGAAATCAAAAAACTTTCCGACTATGATTCGTTGCCAATAATTGCTATGACCGCAGATGCTATGATAGGAGTAAAAGAAAAATGTTTGAAAGTTGGAATGCAGGACTTTGTTACAAAACCGATTGACCCGGATGAAGTTTTCGGTGTAATCGTAAAATTTGTTAAAGTAGAAGATATTAAGGAAATTCCTCCTGTTGTAGTAAAGCAGCCGAAAAACAATGAAGAAGAATTTGAGTTCCCTCCATTTAAAATGATTGATGTTAATGATGGCTTGGCAAGAATGAGCGGCAGTAAAAGTCTTTACAAATCACTTCTTGAAAAATTTTATGAAAATAATAAAGACTTAATTGAAGAATTAAGGGGGGCCGTAAGTAATAATGAACAGGAAAAAGCAGTACGTATATCCCATTCAATAAAAGGTGTTGCCGGAAATTTAGGTGCAAAAGAATTGCATAAAAAAGCCGCGGCACTTGAAATAGAATTAAAGAAAAATCTTTCGCTTGAATCCGATGCATATCATGAATTTTGTTCACTATTAGGAATTGTTCTCGATGAAATCCAAAAGAATATTGTTGCTAATAATGCTAGCGAAGATATTCTGATGGAAGGAGAACTTGATAAAGAAAAATTTGCACAGATGATGAATGAATTAGAGAATTTACTTTCCGAACGGGATTTTAATTCAACTAAACAATTGAATGAAATCCTGAAATTAACCGGTGTCGGTCTATATAAAAATGATCTTAAAGAACTTGGAGATTTAATTAAAAATTTCAAATACAAAGAAGCATTAAATAAAATTCATGCTATAATTAAATAAACAACTTTAATATTCTTTAAGGAGAGACCGTGTAACAATGGTCGTTATAAGCTATGGAAATTGACAAATCGAAAATTACTATTCTAATTGTTGATGATACTCCGGAGAATATTTCTATTCTTGGTGAGTATTTCGCCGAGTTCAAAGTTAAGGTAGCTCTGGATGGATTCCAGGCTCTTGAAATAATTGAAAGCGGAACTATTCCATCTATAATTCTTTTGGATATAATGATGCCCGGTATCGATGGATACGAAGTATGCAAAAGAATTAAAAGCAATCCTTTATCTGAAGATATACCAATTATTTTTATTACTTCGATGTCTGAAGTAACAGATAAAATAAAAGGATTTCAATTGGGTGCAGTTGATTATATCACAAAACCATTTCAGCTAGAAGAAGTGAAATCCAGAGTTGCCACTCACGTATCACTAAGTCTTTACAGACAAAAACTTGAAGAAATGAATAGTACACTTGAACAAAAAGTTCATGAAAGAACACATGAACTTTTGTTGTCAAAGGAAAAAGCAGAAGAAGCCAGCAAGTTAAAATCTCATTTCCTTGCATTGATGAGCCACGAACTTCGAACACCAATGGTTGGAATACTTGGTTACTCTGAAGCTTTAATTGATGAATTGCAAGATCCTTACTTTAAAGAATTTGCAGTTAACTTATACGAGTCGGCTGAAAGATTAAAACAAACTTTAGAATCAATTCTTACACTTACAAGTCTTGAGTCAAAATCACAAAACACTTTCCCTTCTTTATTTAATGTTGACGAAAGAATATCCGAATTGATGAAAGCTCATAAAATGCGTGCGGAGAAAAAAGGTTTGACAGTTTCTTTGGTGAATAATTCTGAGATGAAAGAGATTATTCTTGATAAGATTATGTTTGATATAATAATAAACAATTTGGTTAACAATGCTGTAAAATATACTCAGCAGGGCAGCATAAAAATAGAGTTGTTTGATGAGAAAATTAACAATACAAAATACTTTTGTGTAAAAGTAACTGATACGGGAATTGGAATACCAAAGGAAAAGCATGAAATAATTTTTGAAGAATTCCGGCAGGTATATGAAGGAATGAAAAGAAATTTTGAAGGGGTTGGATTAGGACTTTCGCTTGTTAAAAAGTATGTTGAAAAGTTAAACCGCATAATTAATCTTGAGAGTGAAGTTGGTGTAGGTTCTACTTTTGTTGTAAAGTTTAAACCATGGGAAAACATTGAAATCATTCCTAAACTGAATGTCCCAAAAACGATTGCAACTTTGAAACCGAAACTAAATTTGGATAAAAAACCGAAAGTTCTTGTTGTCGATGATGACAAAACAAATGCAGAAGTAACAAAACTATTTTTAAATGAACTAGTAGATCTTGATGTTGCCCCTGATGGTCCCTCAGCAATTCAAATGGTTAAGAAAAATAATTATGCTGCAATCTTGATGGACATAAATCTTGGCAAAGGATTATCGGGGATAGATGTAACAAAAATCATCAAGCAAATTGATCATTATAAAGATACACCAATCATTGCATACACAGCTTTTGCTATGGAAAATGATGAGAAGAATTTTCTGGAAGAAGGCTGCACTCATTACATGGCTAAACCATATAAGAAAAAAGAACTAATAGATTT
>DAIEQP010000012.1 GCA_027347805.1 Ignavibacteria bacterium
AATCTTTCGGAGAACGAGTGGCAAAAACAATATCAAGAATATATTTTTCTATTTTTTCATCAACATAAACTTCGTGAACAAGTTTTCGAGCACGAATTATATCTTCGGGAGAAATAACAGGGTTAATCTGAGGAACTTCCATTGAAGTATTCATCTTCATAATCTTTTGTTCTTCTTCACGGCTTGGATAAGTAATTTTAACCTTCAGCATAAAGCGGTCAACCTGAGCTTCAGGCAGCGGGTATGTTCCTTCCTGTTCATAGGATTTTGTGTGGCGAGAACTAAAAATGGTTCGTCAAGTTTAAATGTAGTATCGCCAATTGTAACCTGCCTTTCCTGCATTGCTTCGAGTAAAGCACTTTGAACTTTTGCGGGAGCGCGGTTAATTTCATCTGCCAAAATGAAATTTGCAAAAAGAGGTCCCTTCTTAATTGTAAAGTTGGATTCTTTCTGGTTATAAATTAAAGTTCCAACCAAATCAGCTGGAAGAAGATCAGGTGTAAACTGAATACGCTGGAATTTTGCTTTCATTGAAGAGGAAAGTGTTTTGATTGCAAGTGTTTTTGCAAGACCAGGAACACCTTCAAGCAAAATATGTCCGTTGCCCAGTAAACCTACAACAAGACGCTCGAGCATATGTTTTTGGCCAACAATTGTTTTGCTAACTTCATTGAACAAAACGTCAATGAACTCACTTTCTTTTCTGATTTTCTCATTAAGTGCTGTAATATCCAAGGTTAATCCTCACTGATTTTTTAATTTCGTGTGCCTTCTACAAACCTAAGTTAATTTCGGTTTCTGAAAATTTGTTAAAAACTGTTAATAAATTTGAGAGGCAAATATAAAAAAAACCTTCCTGCTTTCGAATAAAACTTTTAGTATTGACTGTTATCCTGTTATTGAGAGTAAAAACACATACCTGGTAAGAAGCTAATCATTAAACCAAAAAAGAAAAAATTGAGTCAAATCCTTAGAAGTAAAAATAAATTTTGATTTGACGAATTTTATTCGAGAAATAATATGAAAAAAAAATTAATCATCTCTTTCGTAGCTGTAATAGGTTTGGCAATTCTAGTCTATTTCTTTTTTATCAAAGGCTCACCTGAAAAAACAAAATTCTCATATGTAAATGTTTCCAGAGGAAATTTAAATGTACTGATCAGCAGTTCAGGAACACTGCAAGCAATTAAAACTGTAGATGTTGGAACACAGGTTTCAGGAAAAATTGCCCAGTTATTCGTGGATTTTAATTCCGAAGTAAGAAGAGGCCAGCTTCTTGCCGTATTAGACACAGTGGTTTTAGCTGCAAGTGTAAAGGATGCACAGGCAAACCTTGATAAGGCTAGTGCTCAATATAATCAAGCGGTTGCTGTGCATGAAAGGAACAAAAAGTTATTCGATAAAAACTTTATGAATGAAGTTGATTTCATTGCATCAAAGACTAATGTTGAAACTCTTCTTGCTTCATTAAAATCAGCTAAAACTGCACTCGAAAGAGCAAAATTAAATTTAGGTTATGCATACATCTACGCTCCAATTTCTGGAACGATAATCAACAGAGCTGTTGAACAGGGGCAGACTGTTGCTGCAAGTCTTTCAGCACCAACAATTTTTACAATTGCCGAAGATCTTTCATCAATGAGAATTTTGGCAAGTGTTGATGAAAGCGATATCGGTCAGATTAAAGTCGGGCAAAAAGCAAAGTTTACAGTTCAGGCGTTTCCATCAAGAACTTTTGATGGTGAAGTAATTCAAATCCGACTAAACCCGAATGTTGTTTCAAATGTTGTTAACTATACTGTTGTTGTTAAAGCTGATAACGGCGATAAAGTTCTCCTGCCCGGTATGACTGCAACCGTCGATTTCTATGTTGATTACAGGGAAAATGTTTTGCTTGTTCCAAATGCAGCGCTTCGTTTCCAGCCCACAGATGCTATGATGGAAGAGTTCAGAAAAAATATAGAAAAAGAAATGGCAAATATGCCTGACAGTTTAAAAAATAAATGGCGAGGAACATCGCAGGAAAGAAGCCAAAGTGGCGGAAGAAATGGAAGTTTTGGTAATGGCACCGGAAGAAAACGTGGAAATAATCGTCTATGGTACATAGATGAAAACAATAAACTAAAAATGAGCCCGCTGCAGATTGGATTAACCGATGGTAAAAATACAGAAATAATACGCGGAAGAAATATTAAAGAAGGTATGCAAGTTATTTCCGGAATTATTGATAACCAGACTACATCCACTTCAAGTGGAACAAATGTTTTTAATCCAACCCAGCAAGGTGGAAATAGAAACGGCGGCTCAGGATTTGGAAGAGGATTTTAATAGGGAGATTATTTTGGAAAACTTAATTATAAAAACAGTAAATCTTTCAAAGACTTATAAAGTCGGAGACATTGATGTACCGGCACTGAAGCATGTAAACATTAATGTTGAACCGGGTGAATTTGTGGCAATTATGGGAGCTTCTGGTTCAGGAAAATCTACATTAATGAATTTACTTGGATGCCTGGATATGCCTACAGCAGGAGATTATTTTCTTGATGGACAAAACACAAGTAAAATGTCAAAGAATGAATACGCTCAGATTAGAAATCAGAAAATTGGTTTTGTATTCCAGGGATTTAATTTATTGCCACGAACAACCGCATTGGAAAATGTTGAACTTCCGCTAATGTATGATAGATCCGGTAAAACAATTAATCAGGAAAAAATGGCAATTGCAGCATTGGAACGTGTTGGTCTTGGAGACAGAATGCATCATATTCCAAGTCAATTATCCGGAGGACAACAGCAACGTGTGGCGCTTGCCCGTGCTTTAGTTAACGAACCATCATTAATCCTTGCAGATGAACCAACAGGAAATCTTGACAGTAGAACTTCTGTTGAAGTCTTTCATCTTTTTCAGCAGTTGAATGATGAGGGAATTACGATTGTAATGGTAACTCATGAAAGAGATTTTGCTGCATTTGCAAAACGAATAATAGAAATGCGTGACGGCAGAGTGATTAAAGATTACGAAATAAAAGACAGATTAAATGCCGAAACAGAATTACAAAAGATTTTGTCAGAAGCAATTATAGATGATTGAGGAAAAATTATGCAGGCAAAAACAATTTTAAAAGTTGCAACTAAAAGCATCATGAAAGCGCGAATGCGGAGTCTTCTTACTGCTTTAGGAATAATTATCGGGGTTGCGGCGGTTGTTGTAATGGTTGCTATCGGTGATGGAGCTCAGCTAAAGGTTGAACAGCAAATTGCATCACTCGGATCAAATCTGATCATAATTACTCCCGGTGCATCAAACACAGGTGGAGTAAGAGGCGGGGCCGGAACATTTAACAGATTTACAATGGATGATGTGGAAAAATTGAAAACCGAATCAACTCTTGCAAAATCTATCTCTCCCGTAATAAGTGCGCGTGGACAGGTAATTGGAGGAATTGGAAACTGGTTCACAATAATTCAAGGTGTTTCACCGGATTACATTGATATACGTTCATGGGGACTCGAGAGCGGAGAATTTTTCACTGACAGAGATGTAATGGCAAGATCAAAAGTCTGTGTGATTGGTTCAGAAATAAAAAAGAATCTTTTTCCAAATGATGATCCAATAGGCCAGCAGATTAGAATTAGAAATGTTCCATTTAAAATAATCGGCGTGTTAAAAGAAAAAGGACAAACTGCAGTTGGAACAAGTAATGATGATGTAATACTTGCACCTTCACGTACTGTTTTAGACAGATTGTCAGGAGGAAGATTCATCAGTTCAATTCAGGTAAGTGCAATTAACAATGATAAAATAACAGCTGCAATTGCAGAGCTTAAAAGCCTTATGAGAGAATCACACAAACTATTCCAGGGTGAGGATGATGACTTTACTATTCGTGATCAATCGGATCTAACTGAAGCAGCGACCGAAACATCACGCATATTAACAATTCTGCTGGCTTCCGTTGCTGGTGTTTCATTAATTGTTGGAGGGATTGGAATTATGAACATCATGCTGGTTTCTGTTACAGAACGAACAAGAGAAATTGGAATCAGACTCTCAATAGGTGCTAGATCTTCCGATATATTAATTCAATTTTTGACTGAAGCAATTGTTTTAAGTTTATCCGGCGGCATAATAGGCGTGGCACTTTCATTTTTGATCGCATATATATTAAATAATTATACAGATCAATCAGCATACATAAAACCGCAAATAATAATGATTGCATTCGGGTTTGCAGGTGCAATCGGAATCTTTTTTGGTTTTTACCCGGCAAGAAAAGCAAGTGCTCTCAATCCAATTGATGCGCTTAGATATGAATAATTCAACTGAAAAAACGTGGAATGAAATAATGAAATTTCTAAAATCATATTTATTATTAATGCTCTGCATTTTTTTCTTAACTGAGCTTCATGCACAGGAAAAAATAACTTTAAGCGACGCAATAACAATAGCGTTAAACCATAATACATCTGTCGTTAAAAGCACAAACAATCTGGAAGTATCTGATGCTGCAGTTAAAAATGCATATGGAAATCTACTTCCAACACTGAATCTAAACAGCGGGTGGAGCTGGCAAAGAACAAACAACAGTGCCGGGACAACAGTTGTAAACTACTTTGGAGAAGCGCAAAATCTTGGACCAACACAAACCGATTCGAGAAATTATTCTCTCTCGCTTGGCGGTAATGTTACATTGTTTGACGGATTGTCGAACTTGACTACAATTAATCAAAAGAAAAATGATTTGCAGGCGGCAAGATATGATTTGGAAAAACTTCGCCAAGATGTAACACTTCAAACTGTAAATCTTTTTGTTACTGTCCTTAACAATGAAAAAGTCTTAGCATTCCAGCAGGAGGATCAGAAATACAATCAGGATCTGCTGAATAAAATTAAAGAGATGTATGAGTTAAAAATGATTGCGAATGTTGATTTATACTCGCAAGAATATCAGGCAGCAAATTCTCAGTTTGCATATTTACAGGCAAAGAACAATTTCGAGAAATCTAAAATTTCCCTTCTCAATTATTTATCCAAAGATGTTTTGAGTGAATATTCATTTGAGATGGACACAAATTACCTAACAAATTTTATAATTAGCAGCAGCAACGTTGATAGCCTGTACCAGGTTTCATTAAATAACAGGAAAGATTATCAAAGCCAGCTTACAAAGCTTCAGAGCTCAAACTATCAACTTACAATAGCACAAAGCGGATTTTACCCCAGCTTAACAGGCAATTATAGTTTTTCCACAAGCTCAACTTCACCTTCAGATTTGTTTGCACGAAAAGTTTACAGTCTGGGCGTAAATTTAAATTTACCAGTCTTCTCCAGATGGAATACAGACTATTCAACACAATCAGCCAAGATTCAAATAAAAAATTCTCAGGAAGATTTGGATGCTCTCGTTAGACAAATAAAAAGTGACGTTAAAAATGCTGTGATCGATCTTCAAACAGCAAAGATGCAGCTTGAAGTTACAAAAGCCGCCTTAAAATCATCAAGAGAAACATGGACGATAAAAAAAGATTCATATATTCTTGGATCTGCAACTTACATAGATCAGCAACAATCATATAGAGATTACATTCAGGCAACAAACAACAACATTGCAGCTGAATCAAATTATATCTACAAACAGTTTAATTTATTAAGTGCATTGGGTCTATTGGCAACAAGCAATTAAAATTAGATATGCAGGAATACCAAAAGGTCAAAATTAATTCCACAATTAATTTTAAACTTTTTTAAGATCTGGTTGTTAAAAGCAAAATTCTTCGGTTTGCTTTTATTTAAAATACTTACGGAGGAAAATTTAACGGAATCATTTCTACTTTAATTTCTAAATCAAATTATGAACATGAGGTGTGGAATGACATTAAATCAAATTGACAGGAGTAATTATTTCCGCGGTTTACTTTTTTTAATTAGTATCGATGGAAAAGAAATTAATAAGAACAAAAAACTTTTATATTCGCTTGCTTCTGTTCTTGGATTCAATCATTATTTTATTGATCAGGAAATAAAAGATTTTATTGAAACAAACGAAGTAAACATCACACCTCCCAAATTTTCCAATCATATTTTAGCTGAGGCATTTTTGAAAGACGGAATCAAAATTGCGTTCATTGACAAAGCGCTGCACATTTCGGAATTGAACTGGTTAGTCACTTTTACACAAATAAATCAACTCTCGAAACAATGGTTCTTCCTTGAACTTGAAAACTTCTTAGAAAACTATGAATCAAATGAGAGTATTCATTTTGAACTGCAAAACTATATTCAAGCTTAATTACGATGAATAATTTCGCTAAATCAAGAAATTCTCAGTCCGATGAATTTTAGATAGCTCGTCTCCGGCATTGCAGGAAGAGACGGATGATCAAGCGATGCACTATTAAAATAAATGATCTGGGCTTTTTTCTTTGCTTTTGCAGCTGCAGTTCCAATAAGTTCAATAAATGAATCTTTATCAAGGTGATGAGAACAGGAAGATGAAAATAAAAGTCCATCTTCTCTTACAACCTGCATTGCCAGGCGGTTTAGTTTTTCATATCCTTTAACTGCTTTTGGTAAATTCTTTTTACTCTTTGCAAATGCAGGAGGATCAATATTAATAACGTCAAACTTTTTATTTTCAGAAATACATCTTTCTAAGTAATCAAAAACGTCAGAGCAAACATATTCGGCATCAAGTACGAGTTCGTTTAATGCACGGTTGTTTTTTACATTTTCAACTTCTTCTTTTGATGAATCAACAAAAACCAAATTTTTAGCACCATTAACTGCTGCATGCAACCCGA
>DAIEQP010000035.1 GCA_027347805.1 Ignavibacteria bacterium
CATCCAAAGTTGGAATTACTCCCGATGAAATAAGAAGAAGAAATGGTTTGAAATTAGGTTCCATTACTGCTACAGGACAAAAGCTTGGTAATCATGAAGTGAATCTTATTCCAGTTTTGAACAGAGCGGTAGTAGCAACTAATTTTGAAGAGAAGTGGGAAGCGAACATAAAGGAAAATCCGGTTTTGAATGATTACATTCCAGAAGAACCAATTCTGAGGATTGATCAGTTTATTGAACCGCAAAAACTAATTCGAAAAGGAATTGGACTTGCTGTTAGTTTTCGGGGATGTTCGCTTGGTGCGGAAGGAATTGATGCGACTTCTTGTTATATGTCAATTCAGAATGATGGGACAGTTTATTTGTTAAGCGGTTTAGCTGAGAATGGTCAGGGACTTCGAACAACATATGTCATGACCGCAGCAGAAGCTTTAGGTATTACTCCTGATAAAATATTTTATTTGGAAACAGATACTTCACGGGTTCCTGATAGCGGACCTACTGTAGCTTCACGCGGAACAATAATGGGATCTGCTTCCGTTAAAAACGCTGGAGAAATTTTGAGTGAAAGATTACAAAACCTTGTTAAATATGAATTTAAACTTGATGAAAACGATGTCGTTTCATTTAGAGAAAATTTTATATTCTCCAGAAGAAAAGGTATGATTTCGAATTTTAATGATGTGTGTAAACTTGCTGCTTCACGAGGAATAAATCTTTCTGCAATTGGTTATTATAAAAGTCCTAAAGTTGATTGGGACGAACATACCGGTCAAGGCGACGCTTACTTTACTTATGTTTATGGCTGTCAGGTTGCTGAAGTAAGTGTTAACACAGGTACTGGTGAAATTTATTTGAATAAAATAACTGCTGTTCACGATCCGGGTACAGTTATCAATATGCTTGGGGCGCTTGGTCAAGTTTATGGCGGTGTTACTCAAGGTGCGGGTTATGGAATTCTCGAAGAAGTGTCTCATGACAATGGAAAAATTAGAGAGCTTAATTTCGATCAATATTTAATTCCCACTGCTAATGATATTGATGAGATAAAACCAATCTTTCTGGAGGGGGATGAAAAATATGGTGCATGGGGTGCTAAATCTTTAGGTGAACCAACTCTAGAACTTACTGCCGCTGCAATTTCAAATGCTGTTTCCAATGCAGTAGGAAAAAGATTTTTTCATTTACCATTAAACTTGGAGGAAGTTCTTCTGGGCAGAAAATTACATCCTCAGGATTTGAATAGAGGAAGCTTATGATGAACCTAAATTGCAGAATTCTTTCACCAGGTTCTCTCGCTGAAGTTTTACAGTTATTGGCTGATCAAAATAGCTCTACAAAAATTTTGGCGGGGGGCACCGACGTTGTAACAGGAATCAAACAGGGATCGAAGAGATTTATAAATACTGATCTGCTTGTCGATATTAATCGTATTCCTGAAATAAAAAATATTAAAAAAGATAAAAATAAAATTACTATTGGAGCTGGCGTAACCTTTTCTGATTTATGCGCAAGTGAAATTATCAGTAATGATTTGCCAATTCTAAAAAAGGCTGCAAGCACAATCGGAAGTATGCAAATCAGGAATCGAGCAACAATTGCAGGAAATTTTGTTAATAACGCTCCCTGCGCCGATACGGTTCCGGCATTATTAGTTTATAATGCAGTTCTTGAAATTGAATCGCTTACTTCAAAAAAAGAAATTTCTCTACAGGAATTTTTAAGCGGACCATATAAAACTCAACTTAAGCCGGGTGAGATTGTTACAAAAATTATTATTCCGGTTCCGGATGATAATTATAGAGGTGATTTTTATAAACTGGGCAGGCGGCGCGCTGTGGCAATAAGCAGATTGACACTTGCAGTTTTAGTCAGACATGAGAATAATACCATTAAAGATATTCGTATATCATCCGGTGCTATAACACCAATTGGTACCCGGTTTCAGAATCTGGAAAAATTTGCTAGCCGGAAAAATTTTGATGAGAATCTTTGCCGTGAACTTTCACAAAAAATCGGGGAAGAGGTTCTTGCTGCTACCGGATTACGCTGGTCAAGCGCATACAAATTGCCTGTAATTCAACAAATGCTTTTCCAATTGTTAATGAACTTAAGATAAAATGATGGAAATAAAATTTACTTTAAACAAAAGAGAAGTTGTCATTCAAACTGAACCTGGCATTAGAGTATTGGATCTGCTTCGTGAAAGCTTTAATCTTACGGGCACAAAGGAAGGCTGTGGTATAGGTGAATGTGGTGCCTGCACAATTTTATTAAATGGATTGGCTGTAAATTCATGCTTAGTTCTGGCTGCACAAATAAATGGTTGTGATGTTTTAACAATTGAAGGTATTGCTGAGGGAAATGAATTACACCCGCTTCAAAAAAATTTTCTTCTGCATGGTGCAGTTCAATGCGGATTTTGTTCACCTGGGATGGTGCTCTCTTCATATGCATTGCTGGAAAAAATTCCAAATCCAACAGATGAAGAAATTAAAGATGCAATTGCAGGTAATTTATGCAGATGCACAGGTTACAAACAAATAATTGATGCAGTCAAAGAAACGGCTAAAGAATTAAAAATGATTAAATAAAAGAATGGCTGACTTAAAAACAAATATTTGTGGAATTGAATTTGTAAATCCTGTTTTTACAGCTGCGGGTCCAACATCTGCAAATTATGAAATGCTTGAACGCGCAAAACTTGGCGGTGCAGGGGGAATTGTCACAAAAACAATTTCGGTTATACCTGCCCGTGTTCCAATCCCTAACATCTCAAATTTTACTCCAAATAACTTATTGAATGCTGAATTGTGGTCTGAAATTCCTTATCAAAAATTTATTGAAAGTGAATTAAAAAGGATTCGTTCACTTGGTTTACCGGTAATTGCTTCCGTTGGTTATTCACCGGAAGATCTGGAGATTCTCGGAAGAACACTCAACGGAACCGGATTAATTGATGCAGTTGAATTTTCAATTCATTATGTAGATAAAGATGCCGGTAATTTACGGACAACAGCTTTGGCATTGAAGAAAAATATTAATGTGCCTGTTTTAGCAAAATTTAGTCCCGCAGTTTCAAACTTGCCGCTTGCAATAGAATTGCTTGATGATGTAATTGACGGTTATGTTGCAATTAACAGTGTCGGCCCGGCTCTGGATTTTGATGTTGAAACAGGCAAACCGTTTCTTGGAAGTATGGATGGACGCGGTTGGTTAAGCGGTCGTGCAATTTTACCAATCGGTCTTCATTTTGTTGCATCAATTTATTCTCTTTCAAAAAAGCCTGTTATTGGTGTAGGCGGAATAAGAACAGGCGAAGATGTTGTAAAATATTTGATGGCTGGCGCTTCTGCTGTACAAGTTTGTTCAGCATCAATTTTGAAAGGGCAGAATGTTTATGGAAAGATTGCAGGTGATCTGAATAAGTGGATGGATAAACATAATTATCCCGATATAAAATCACTTGTTGGCAAGTTTCATCAACAAGAGATGAGAAAACAATATTTTCTGTTTGAAGACAAACAAATATTGCCGACTGTTGATCTTAGTCTTTGCGATAAATGCGGTGCTTGTGTAAAAATTTGTGTTCATAATGCACTGAAATTAAACGAACATCTAGAATTAAAGAAAGAACTTTGTGTCAGATGCGGCATCTGTACCCAAGTTTGTCCAACCGGCGCATTAGAAATGAAAGAGGAATAATAATGAAATCAGAATTATTTAAAAAAGTTGATGCAGAAAAGGGAAATTTATTTTCTCTTATTCAAAGATTGATTCAAATAAAAAGTTACAGCGGTGACGAAAAAGAAATTGTGGAGTACATTGTTCTGCGAATGAAAGAATTTGGTTTTGATGAAGCATATCATGATGGATTTGGAAATGCAATTGGAAAAATTGGGAATGGACCAATTAAGATAATGTATGATGCTCATATCGATACTGTAAAAGTTACTGAAACAGAAAATTGGATTCATCCTCCCTTTGAAGGTAAAATTGAAAATGGAAAATTATACGGGCGCGGTGCTGTTGACGAAAAACCGGCTATGGCTGGATTTATGATCGCCTGCAAAGTTTTGAAGGAGATATATGGTGATGATCTTCCATTTACACTTTACGTCGTTGGTTCTGTTCTTGAAGAAGATGCTGATGGATATCCTTTGTTCCATATAATTCAAAACGAAGGAATCAGGCCTGATTTTGTTGTGCTCGGCGAACCAACTGATTTAAAAGTATATCGAGGCCAGCGTGGAAGGATGGAATTAAAAATAACAACAACCGGAAAATCTGCTCACGGTGCTCATAATCATAAAGGAATTAATGCTATTTATAAAATGCAGCCTGTGTTAGAAGAAATTGAAAAACTTGACAGGAGATTAAAACCCAAACAGCCGCTTGGCAAAGGCTCCATTACAGTTAGCCAGATAATTTCTAAAGCACCATCTTTATGTTCTGTCTCAGACTATTGCCAGATTCATCTTGATAGAAGAATGACAATTGGTGAAAATAAAACTACTGTTGTAAAAGAACTGAAAGAAATTTTGAAGAAATATAAAATTGATGCAAAGGTTTCTATTCCCAATGTTGAGGGTCTTAGCTGGAAAGGGAGGAAATTTTGCCAGGAAGCTTATTTCCCAACATGGGTTTATGATGAAAAGCATTCCATAGTTGATGCAGCAATGAAAACTTCAAAAGCCGCGATTGGAAAAGCAAAAAGTGGTGTCTGGAGTTTTTCAACAAATGGAGTGGCAACTGCCGGTCACTTTGGAATTCCTACTATCGGTTTTGCACCAAGTGATGAAGGACTTTCCCATTCATCAAAAGAAGTTTTAGTCCTTAATGATTTATTAAAGGCAACGAAATTTTATTCATTGTTTCCATTTAACATTCTTTCAGGAAAATGAAAAAAAAATCGAGGACGCAATCAGTATTTTATGAAGATAGATAAGGAGATAAATTCTCAACCAAAACATAAAATAGAATTTTGATAACCTTTTTTACCGGAGACAAAATGGAAACAAGATTTAAAGGAAGACATTTTATTACAGAAGATAACTGGACAAAGGAAGAACTCGATATAGTTTTTGATACTGCGTTTGATCTAAAGAAAAAATTTTATGCAGAGGAACCAACACTATGGCTTCCACATAAAACTTTATTTATGATGTTCTTTGAGCAATCAACTCGCACACGTAATTCTATGGAAGCGGGAATGACGCAGCTTGGCGGCCACGCGCACGATTTAACTCCGGATAAAATGCAGATTACACATGGTGAGGTTGCAAAAGATACGGCGATAATATTGAGCCGGATGGGACATGGAATTGCATGCAGAAATTGTTTTTATGGAATTGGTAATAAATATCTGAATGAACTTGCTGCTAACTCTCGCAAGCCAGTTATGTCTTTGCAGGACGATGTCTATCATCCGTTCCAGGGACTTGCAGACTTGATGACAATATTTGAGCATCTGGGCAGAAACTCAAAAAACCTTAAAGTTACAGTTTCTTGGGCTTATGCTACTACTCATTCCAAACCTTTAAGCGTTCCTCAAACTCAAATTTTATTATTTCCTCGTTATGGAATTGATGTGACTGTTGCTCATCCAAAAGAATTTCCTCTTAGTAAAAACATTGTAGAGAAAGCTCAGAAAAATGCAGAGGAAGGGGGAGGCAGCCTAAAATTTACTAATGATATGGATGAAGCATTCGAAGGTGCACATATAGTTGTTCCAAAAAACTGGGGTGGATTTGGATTATATGATGAAGAATATTATCTGGCTAACGAAGATGAATGTAAAAAAGAAATGAAAGGAAACCTTGAAAAATATAAAAGCTGGCTTTGCGATGACAAGAGGATCAAGTTGGCAGATAAAAATGTAAAACTCATGCATGCACTTCCTGCCGATCGCGGCAATGAAGTGACAGATGAAATTCTTGATAATCCAAATATCTCAATTGTATTTGATGAAGCTGAAAACCGCTTGCATACAGCAAAAGCAATTATGGGATTAACAATGTGATGCGTTATGAAG
>DAIEQP010000060.1 GCA_027347805.1 Ignavibacteria bacterium
TCTTCTACCCGCAGCAATTTCCTGCAAACGTTGTATTCTTTCTTCTATTGGAGGATGAGTTGAAAACAACTTCATCATTCCGCCCCCGTGCAAAGGGCTGACAATAAACATATGAGCCGATGCCTGTTTTGCATCTCTCATCGGAATAATTTCGTTTCCCTGCTGAAGTTTATTCAATGCAGAAGCTAAAGCTAATGGTTTTCCGGAAATTTGTGATCCGCCTTCATCAGCCATATATTCTCTTGATCTTGAAATAGCCATTTGAATTAACATCGCTGCAATAGGCGCGATAATTAAAAGTAGGAGTGCAACTATGGGATTACTTCCTTCTTCCCTATCGTTGCTTCTGCCACCGCCGAAAAACATTGCAAATTGAACAAGGTAAGTAATCGTTCCGACCAATGTTGCCGCAATAGTTCCAACAAAAATATCTCTGTTTTTCACATGTGTTAATTCATGTCCAATTACACCTTCAAGCTCTTCTTTGTTAAGAATATTCATAATACCGGTTGTAACAGCAACAGCGCTGTGCTCTGGATTTCTACCAGTAGCAAATGCATTTGGCGTAGGATTATCCATAACATAAACTTTTGGCATTGGCAATCCTGCTTTCATAGAAAGTTTTTCAACGCTGTCATATAATTGCGGAAACTCATCTCTTGTAACTTCCTGAGCCCTGTACATACTGAGCACAATTTTATCTGAAAACCAATATGATCCGAAATTCATTGCAAGTGAAAAGAAAAATGCAATCATCATTCCTTTTTGACCGAAGATGCTGCCAACCAGAATGAACAAAACCATCATTACGGTCATAAGTACCACAGTCTTAAAGCCGTTCATCATAACTCCATTAAATTTTGATTCAAATTTACCTTTAATGCCGGGCGGATTCAAGTTCGCCGTTTTGTTAACTCTAACAGAAGATAAAATTTATTTGTTCCAAAATTTTTCTCTTAAACATTCTGCCTTGCCTTATATGCGCTTTTATGCTTAAAATCGCACCAGAATTTAATGGAAAAAGAATGAAAAGAGCCTTTGTATTGATCATTTTGTATGCATCAATAATATCTGCCCAGAATACATACGAGTTTCTCAGGCTGGATACAAGCCCTCGTGCAGCGGCCGTTGCCGGAAGTTATGTGGCTACCGGAGATGATCCGAACGTTATGTTTTATAATCCGGCAGGTATAAACTTGCTTCAGGGAATGCCGGCGTCTTTTTCCTACTTAAAACATTTGATGGATATTAATTCAGCAAGTTTTTCCATTTCAAAAGATTTTACAGACATTGGCAGATTTTCTGCCGGTTTCAAATACATTAACTATGGAGAATTTACTAAGGCAGATGCATCAGGAAATAATCTCGGTACCTTTGGTGCCGGCGATCTTGCATTAGTATTAGGTTATGGAAATCAACTGGATCAAAATTTTTATTACGGCGCAAATGTAAAATTGATTTATTCTGGAATTGATGATGTTTCTTCACTTGGCTTTGCTGTTGATCTTGGTCTTCAATATGTAATTCCTGAATATAATTGGAGTTTTGGATTTTCTGCTCTGAATCTTGGAAGCCAGATTAAATCTTACTATGACGTAAAAGAAGATTTACCTGTTGATGTTAGAGTTGGATTCACAAAATCACTTGAAAAGGTACCGCTAAAGTTTTTCTTCTCGTTTAATAAAATAAATGAAAGCCAGGATAATCTTTTTAAGAGATTTACAAATGTTACTTTTGGCGGCGAATTCCGTTTCGGACAAAGTTTCAGGTTAAGATTTGGATACGATAACGAAAAAAGAAAAGAACTTAAGATTGGCACCTCGTCAGGTTTAACCGGCTTTAGTCTGGGTTTTGGATTTATTGTAAAAGGCTACAATGTTGATTATGCGTTTTCATCATTGGGATCAATCGGTTCTTTACACAGATTCGGAATATCTACTAATTTGTAGAAGTATTTATAATAGACAATTGATAATTCCATTATTAACATTATCCATTTTCAATTCTCAATTATTTCTTATACGGCTTCTTCAAATACTCTTCCGCCTTTTCGCGGGAATTATTCCTATCCTTCAGTTTAATAGATTGCTTATAATATTTAACCGCCTCATCCCGTTTACCCATTAAATCATTCATCATTCCTAAAAACAGAACAGAGTTAATCAGCCAGCCTGATTCGTCTCCTTTATCAAGTTCCCAGCTGAGATGTTCCGATTTATAAAAATAGAATGCAGAAGAGTCTGGTTTGTTCTTGAGAAGGAAATCCATTCCAAGGTAATATGTGGCTTCCCGCTCAAAGCGTTTGTTGTAACCCGGCAGTCCAAGTTTACATTTATTATATATGTCTCTAAAAGTTTTACATGCTTCGGGATAATTATTTTCTTTTATATAACTGGC
>DAIEQP010000072.1 GCA_027347805.1 Ignavibacteria bacterium
CTTTCGTAATGCACCTCTTAATTTATCGCCGATGACGATTAGAATTAATCGGGGGAAATAGATTGCGGGCTTGTTATTGCTTTGTTTAAAACACAGATAAATTTTGCTGTGTTATAGAAGTGATTAAAAACATTTCCACGAGATAGATTGAGTATTAGATCAATTCCTTGTCAGTCAAACAAAAATAATTGTGACTGACATGCCTGAGGTGTAAGAGGAGGGAGGAAAAATGTTGAATGAAATGAAATCCAGCTCTGCGGGAATGAAAGAGTTTATTGCACATCGCAGAGAAAAAGATGGAGAACCACAGTCTTTACATTCACACTTATCACGCACTGCTATTCTATCTGGACAGTTTGCGGCGAAGATTGGGTTAAAAGATGCTGGTAGAATTATTGGGTTACTCCACGATCTAGGGAAGGGAAGTAAAGACTTTCAAAACTATATTCAATCAGCAACAGGACAAACTGATCCGGACGCCGATGGTTATGTTGACGTTGAAGAGCAAAAGGGAAAGATTGATCACTCAAGTGCAGGAGCGCAATTTATTTATCTGGTACTTTCAAAGAAAGGATCAGAAGGAATTATCGCCGCGCAATTTTTATCTCTTTGCATTGCTTCTCATCATTCGGGTTTGATCGATTGTCTTTCACCTTCCGGTGAAGACAATTTTACAAGAAGAATGGAAAAGTCGAAAGGGAAAACACATCTTGACGAAATCTTATCATATCTCAGTGAAACAGAAAAACGAAAGCTAACTGAATTAATCTCAAACGATAAAGTTGCAGTGCAAGTTCTTGAAAAAATAAAATCACTTATGGAAAAAAATGATTCCAAAGAAACGCTGATGTTTAAATATGGATTGCTTGTTCGTTTCCTTTTTAGCTGCCTTATTGATGCCGATAGATTGAATACAGCTGATTTTGAATTCCCAAGAAATGTTAAAGTCCGCAATTACGGCAAATATTGTTCATGGGATATTTCGTTAGAACGATTTAATAAAAAGCTGAGGGAATTTGAAACCAACGTTGAGAAGAATGAAGTTGACATGCTGAGAGATGAAGTGTCAATGGAGTGTTTTAACTTTTCAACGAAGCCAAAGGGACTCTATCAATTAACCGTGCCTACCGGCGGAGGAAAGACACTTTCAAGTTTACGGTTTGCACTGAACCATGCTAAACATCATAAGATGGATAGAATCTTTTATGTTATTCCTTTCACTTCAATCATAGATCAAAATGCAGATGAAGTTAAAAAAATATTAGAGGATAAAAACAATGATGGAAAATATTTAGACAAAATCGTTCTTGAACATCACTCTAATCTAACACCCGAAGAAGAAACCAAAAGACAAAATCTACTTTCGGAAAACTGGGATGCACCGATTGTTTTTACCACGCAAGTGCAATTACTCGAAACTCTATTCGGAAGCGGTACAAGAAGCGTAAGAAGAATGCATCAGCTTACAAACTCAATAATTATTTTTGATGAAGTTCAAACAATCCCCGTTCGTTGCGTATATATGTTTAACATAGCTCTTCGCTTTCTTGTAAACAATTGCAGCGCCACGATTGTACTTTGCACGGCAACTCAACCTTT
Source organism: Ignavibacteria bacterium (assembly GCA_027347805.1). Taxonomy (GTDB): domain Bacteria; phylum Bacteroidota; class Ignavibacteria; order Ignavibacteriales; family Melioribacteraceae; genus Stygiobacter. Next base: position 1,600 of record DAIEQP010000072.1, read on the forward strand.
GCTTGACAAAATCGAACCGATACAAAGGTCATTAAGTATTACACAAGAACAGAAAATAATTCGGAATGAAAAAGAATTATTTAGAAAGTTGAAACGAGTCGAAGTATTCGACAAGAGAAGAGAGATCGGCGGCTGGGCAGTTGACGAAGTAGCGAACCTAGCTAAACAAGAATTAAAAGAAACAGGCAGTGTGCTTATCGTCGTCAATAAGAAAGAATCCGCACGCTCACTTTATCAAAAACTTTCGGAAGAGGAGCCAACTAAAGCATTTCACCTAAGCACCAATATGTGTCCGGCACACAGACTAAATGTATTGAGAACAGTTAAAGAACGACTTGAAAAGAAACGACTGGTTATTTGCATAAGCACGCAATTAATTGAAGCAGGCGTTGATATCGACTTTGGCACGGTCATTCGTTACATGGCAGGTCTTGATTCAATTGCTCAAGCAGCAGGCAGATGTAATAGAAATGGCAAAAGAGAAAAATATGGTCGGATATATATAGTCAATCCTCAAGACGAAAACTTAGATTCCTTGAAGGACATTAAAACTGGGGCTGAATGTGCTGAAAGATTCTTGAGAGATTATGATAGAAGCCCAGATGATTTTGAAAATGACCGGATCGGTTTAAAGGCGATGGAACAGTTTTACACATATTATTTCTACAATCGCAAAGGACAGATGGATTATCCGATAACAAGTAACTGCAAAGAAATTGGAAGAGACGATAACCTATTCAACTTGCTTTCTCTTAATAACTTTTCCATTCAGGCATTTCAAAGGATTAATAAAAATAATCTGCCATCCATACCTCTGAAACAATCTTTTCAAAGCGCAGCAAAGGCATTTTATGCGATTGATTCGTTTACACGCGGTGTTATTGTACCGTTCGGTAAAGAAGGTGAAGATATTATTAATGAGTTATGTGATGCCGAGATGCTTGAGAAGCAGTATAAACTTTTAAAATCGGCGCAAAGATATTCTGTGAATCTTTTTCCAAATGATTTTGAGGAAATGGAAAAGAAAAAGGCAATACGCGAGGTTCAGAAAGATTCCGGAATCTACTATATAGATTATCAATACTACAGCAACGAATTTGGATGGAGTAAAGAAATAGTAACTGAAATGAAAAATTTAACTTTCTAAGGAGGAAGAATGGAATTCAAAAACAAAGTTGAGTTCAAGGTATATGGTAAATATGCACTCTTTACCGATCCTCTAACAAAGATTGGGGGGGAAAAGTGTACTTACCAAATACCAACATACGAGGGACTAAAGGGCATTATCAGTTCGGTTTACTGGAAGCCCACTATTATTTGGATAATAGACAAAGTCCGGATAATAAAACCAATTAAGACACAGACCAAAAGTGCCAAACCAGTTATTTATAGCGGGGGCAATTCACTTTCCATCTATACATATCTCGCCGAAGTTGAATACCAGGTACTGGCACATTTTGAATTCAACATAAAGCGGAAAGATTTAGAGCAAGACCGAAATGAAAACAAACATTGGTATGTCGCAAAAAGAATGATA
>DAIEQP010000080.1 GCA_027347805.1 Ignavibacteria bacterium
AAATCGGGAATGAATTGAATTCTCACGATCATAAGCCGAATGGTTTTCCGGCTTCTGAATTAGTTGCATTCATGAAATTAAATTTTCGCTGGATAAAAGAAATAGATCCTGAAGCAATTATAGTTATACCAGGGATGCTTGGAACATATGGAGTTCCAATGATAAATGCATATTCGTGGTTAAGATCATTTTTAAAAGCAGGTGGTGGCAGCACATTCGATATAATGAATTATCATGATTACAATTCATGGTGGACGCTTCCGCTTCACTTAGATTCAATTAAAACTGTATTAAAAGAATTTGGTCTAACAAAAAAAATTTGGGTAAGTGAATGCAGCATTTCAAGCGATAACACTTCACCAATTACTCCTCCTTATTCATCTGTTGATGAACAAGTTGCAGATACATGGCGAAGACCTATAGTGACTTTTGCGAATGGATTGGATTTATTTTACTGGCATGCGCTATGGAGTACAGGCGGCAGCGGAGAGTGGAGAAATTTTGGGCTTACTGATCCAACAGGAAAGAAAAAGAAATCTTATCACTCCTATAAATTATGTATTGAAAAACTTGACAACTTTACTTCCATTGAAAAAATTTCCTCAGGAACAATTAACGATAATAATAATTCGGGTGGAAGTGGTTTATGGGTTTATAAATTTAGTTTTGCTGACGGCTCAAAAAAATGGGTGCTTTGGTCAACTCCAAACCAGGTTTATGAAATAAATGGATTGATTAAAACCAAAGCAACAATTACATCTGTCAATCCAACAACAATTTCTGTTGATGGAGAAACTGTTACATGGAGTTTAACTCAAAAAGATGTTGTTGGAGGAAAAGTATCAGTTAACCTGACAAACATGCCAGTAATTGTAGAAGATGGCAAATTTGGAAATAATGCCCCTGCAGTACCTACTGCAGTATATCCATTACATAATTCTGTCAACATTGATTTTAACGTAAATCTATCCTGGAACTGTTCGGATTCTGATAACGACCCATTGAAATATAATTTGTTCCTTGATATTGTTAATCCTCCTTTAGTAAAGGTAGCATCAAATATTTCTTCAAATTCATACAGACCTGCATCATTAAAGAAGAATACAGCTTATTATTGGAAGATTGCAGCAAATGATGGCAAAGATTCTACTCAGAGCCAGATATATAAATTTACTACAGGTGCAACAACTGAGATAGCAGCATCAGATAATTTGCCAATAACTTTTTCCTTGCATCAGAGTTATCCAAATCCGTTTAATCCTACAACAAAAATTGATTTTGAAATTCCATCTAGCAGTTTTGTTACATTAAAAGTGTATGATGCTTTGGGAAGAGAAGTAGAAACTTTAGTTGCCGAAATAAAACCTGCCGGATATTACTCGGTAAATTTTGAAGGCAGTAAATTGAGTGGTGGCATATATTTTTATAAAATAACTGCTGGAAATTATTCTGATACTAAGAAATTTATTTTGCTAAAATAAAACAGTTAAATATTTTGTTTCTTGAAATTGCTCAATTTTTAAGTTCAGTTTTCGTTGTTCGCCGATATTATAAGCGCTTATCGACTTTGAAAAGCGTTTATTGAATTTTCTCTTCATTTAAATAAGTATAGTCACATATTTAGATTCAATGTTTGAAAAGTGATTATCAGTAATAAATGTATTCTTATTCATTTCGGGTTAAAGATTTTTTATGATTAGTAAATCATTAAAGAATAATCGACTTTGAAGTGATTAGTTCAATGGCTTCCTTTTTTATGAAGATGTGAGCTAAATCAATATTTCACAATTCTCTAAACTTATACTAAAACTAAATTATATTTTACTTTGACGATAGAAGAATTGTAAGACTGAAATGTGTTTCTTCTTAAAATAAAAATATGCTTCATTTTATAATTCGTAATCTAGCGAGGCCAGAAATGATTGAAAATAAAAAAAATATTTTCAGAAGTGTTTTTTTACAATCGCCTATTGCTATAGAATTATACGATGAGTGGGGAAAACTTATTGAGATAAATCCTGCAGGTCTGGCAATGTTTGGGATTTCAAGTCCTAAAGCCGTTGAAGGTTTTAATCTTTTTAATGATCCCAATCTTACAGATGAAATGAAGGAAAAAGTTAAGAGAGGTGAATCTATTGATTATGAGATTGAATTCGATTTTGATTTAGTGAAAAAATATGAATTATATCATACAACCAAAGAAGGAAAGATGCATCTGAATTGTCTAATTGCCCCATGGTTATCGAATCATGCCGATACAATTGGATATACTGTTCATATTCGAGATGTAACAAGGAGAAAAAACGCAGAATTGGAACTGAAGAGAATAGCAAAAGATCTACAACAACTGAATTATGAAAAAGATAAATTCCAATCAATTATTGCTCATGATTTAAGAAGTCCATTTACAGGATTGCTTGGTTATACAAAGTTACTAAAAGAAGAATTTAATGAGATCACTAATGAAGATAAATATATTCATATAGAAAAAATCGAAAAACTATGTGCTGATACTCTGGGATTACTTGAAAATTTACTTGAATGGAGTAAGCTTCAATCAGAGAAGACCATCTTTGAGCCGGTCTCTTTCAATCTTCTAGTTGAACTTCATCAAATTATTGAAGTTGCAAGAGACCTTGCTGAATTAAAAAGCATAAAGCTAAAAAATAATTTAGCTGATTCAATAGAGATAATTGCCGACAAAAATATGTTAAAAACAGTTGTCAGAAATCTTTTAGCAAATGCGATAAAATTTACACATTCAGGTGGAGAAATTATTCTAACTGCAGAGAAATCAGAAGTGCATACACACCTTTCTGTAAAAGATACAGGTGTTGGAATTTCAAATCATGATTTAAACAAACTCTTCAAAATGAATTCTGAATTCAAATCGTTAGGAACAAATAATGAGAAGGGTAGCGGAATTGGTTTGCTGTTATGTAAAGACATTATTCAAAAACATAATGGCGAAATATTTGTTGAAAGTGAATTAGGAGTCGGTACTAAAGTTTCATTTAAAATTCCAAATCAAGCTTAAAATTTGTAACACTGTCTCAGTAAGCGGATATGTTTTGAATTAAATATTATTCGAAAAATGATTTCTATCCTATTTGTGAATAAATAATATTATTGGGGATTTATTCTTTGTCGTATGGTACTCTATAATTAAATATATGATTCTGAAAATAAAGCACAAAAATCTTAAGAATTATTTTGTGTATGAGGAATAAGAATATTTTTTAAAATATATTTACTTACAATTATTTGCACCCGTAGCTCAATCGGATAGAGCATTTGACTTCGGATCAAAGGGTTGAGGGTTCGAATCCTTCCGGGTGTACTAAAATGTTAGTTTGAATATGAGAAGGTATGAAAAGTTGTTTCGATAAAAACTGAGTGTATGAAATAAATGAGGACTGCATGATTAATTTCATTTAGAAAAATCTAAGAAAATTCCAGCCGGCAAATATTATTTTCAGTAAAAAGATTTCTCAGATAGAAAATATTAGTTATTTCAGGTCAAGTTCATTTTAGAATAAACAACAGGATTAAAGATGAAAAAGTATATGTTCGTTTCTACTTTATGTGTATTGTGCTTTTTATCATTTGGATTAATTCCAGACAACTGCGGAAAAGATGTTACCGATAAAAGAGGTAAAATGGTTCCCTGGAAAAAAGGTGCACATGAGACTGGAAAATACCGGAATGTTTTTCTTGAAGCCGGTTATAAAAAGAAAGATATTATTAACAAACTGAATCAGGCTTATTATGATGTTTTTGAAGGTCCTAACAAAGTTTATTTCGAAGTGGGCGATTCTTTGGGTTATGTTTCTGATTTAAAAAATCACGATGCACGTACTGAAGGTATGTCTTACGGGATGATGGTTGCTGTTCAGTTAAATAAGAAGGATGTGTTTGACAGGTTATGGCGCTGGTCTAAAAAAAATATGCAGCATCAGGGAGGAGCCAGAGATGCCTATTTTGCATGGAGTGTTAAACCAGAAAGTGGAAAGCATAATGCGGAAGGTTCTGCTTCTGATGGAGAATTGTATTTCATTACCTCATTGCTCTTTGCTTCAAATCGATGGGGAAATGAAACAGGTATTAATTACTATGGCGAGGCAAGAAGAATACTAGATGCAATGTGGAGTAAAAATGGGGTTGAAGGTCATATGAATGTTATAAATGTTGAAGAGAAAAAAATAACTTTTACACCTGATAAATTTGGTTATGGATGGACAGACCCATCTTACCATCTGCCTGCCTTCTATGAAATTTGGGCTGAATATGCGAAAGATGGACATGAACAATTTTACAAAGACTGCGCTGATACTGCTCGTGCATATCTTCATCGGGCTTGTTCTTTCTCTACAGGTCTGAATGCCGATGCAACTGAATTCAGCGGTGCGCCAAGAAATTTTGGTAAAAGACCAAGTGCATTTCGTTTTGACTCATGGAGAGTTCCAATGAATATCGCAATGGATTATTCGTGGTATGCTAAAGATAAAGAATGGCAGCAAGATTATTCAAAAAGAATTCAGAATTTTCTCTTTTGCAGGGGAATTGACAAATTTGAAGATCAGTTTAATGTAGATGGCACATTACCTGAATTTATTTTACAAGCAGGTGGATATAAAACTTTACGACATTCTCTTGGCTTTGTTTCAACTTCTGCTGCAGCATCATTAATGGGTACACAAGCAAAAAGTTGGAAATTTGTTGATGCGCTTTGGAATGCTAAACTTGAACCTTATTCAGATGGTTATTTTGATCCTTATTACGATGGTTTATTATATTTATTCAGTTTGATGCATTTAAGTGGTAATTATAGGATTATTACACCAGCAAAATAATTTGTTTAAAACTAGATCTGATTTGATAGAAATGAAAAGAATTGTATTTCTGTTTTTTTTATTAATTCTTATTACCGCCTGTTCCCAGACGGCTTGGACTAATAATTCATTTAATGAAGTTAAGAATGAAATTGATTCGGTTACAATCGTTTTTCCACAGATTAAGTATTTCGAAATATTTGGTGAAAAGAAATATTTGCAGCGTGGGAAAAGTATTTATGTCGCAAATAACATAGCTTCAATTTTAAAAGAGCTTATCGAAAGCAGGAAATTTATTACCTGCAAAAATATAATGTATACCGATTCTTTAATCATTGAAAAATGGCTGGCTAAAAATTTTCATCCTTCACTTAAAGATACACTGAAGAATTACGATACGTTGATAGTAAACGATGAAAACAAACATATTCTTAGATTCAGTAATGAAATGAAGGATTTAACTGATGGTATAAAATCTAAGTATATCTTTTATATAAAAGGCATTGCATTTGGAACTGCAGAAAACACTAAACACGGTGATATGATTCAGATGCAGACATTTAAATTATTTTATGGAAATAATTATGCCTATAACTTCCAATGGAATGGTCTTAAGCTTGAAATCTTTCTTCTGGATTTAAAAACTGGTGAGATACTCTGGCATAATAGCAATAAAGATGATGATTCGAAATATGAATCTGTAAACAGAAATGATTCAAAACGGTTGCTGGCAAAAATTCTTGAAATTGAATAACCCGAAGTATTTGAAAAACAAAAAGGAATACAAATGAAAGCTGCACTTCTTTCAGGGATAAAAAGCTTTGTAATAAATGAAATACCAACTCCGGAAATTGTTGGAGAATATGATGTCCGTATAAAAATTAAAACAGTTGGAGTGTGTGGATCAGATGTTCATTATTATACTACAGGAAGAATTGGTAATCAGGTTGTTGAATTCCCATTTATTATCGGTCACGAAGCTGCGGGCATAATTGAAAGCATTGGCAATAAAGTAACACTTGTTAATGTAGGTCAGCGTATTGCTATTGATCCTACTGTAGGTTGCGGTAAA
>DAIEQP010000202.1 GCA_027347805.1 Ignavibacteria bacterium
GAAATATTTTTTAAAAAGGAAATTGTGCAAAATTTATTTATTCAGCCCGACGTTCAATATATAATTAATCCTGCCGGTACCGATAATAAGTTGAACAATTCTCTTGTCGCATTTATCCGGTTTGGAATTAATTTTTGAAAGAGTTTAACATGATTGATCAGGCAACATCAACATTATTTTTGGCAGACCTGCAAAACGGTGAAACAGGAATCATCACAAAAATTCTTGGTCACGGCGCCTTCCGAAAACGTATTACTGAAATGGGTTTTGTTAAAAACAAAAAAGTTCTTGTAATTAAAAACGCTCCGCTTCAGGACCCGATTGAATATAAAATAATGGACTCTCATGTTTCTCTGCGCAGAAGCGAAGCAAGACTAATTGAAGTTGTTCCCGTTATCGACTCAAAAGAAAATACCGATATCGAATTTGACGGGACAATTCTAGAAGAATCCCTTGAACAATTAGTTTTAGAGAAAACCAAAACAATAAATATCGCGCTCGTCGGAAATCCTAATTGCGGAAAGACTACTTTGTTTAATCATGCTACAGGAAAGCATGAGCGGGTAGGAAATTACGGCGGTGTAACAGTTGACACAAAAGAGGCGCGCCTTATTCAGGATGGATATACAATTAATGTAACCGATCTTCCCGGAACATATTCAATTTCAGAATATTCGCCGGAAGAACTTTTTGTCAGAAGGCACATTACAGATAATATGCCCGATGTAGTTGTGAACGTTATCGATTCATCGAACCTTGAAAGAAATTTATTTCTTACTTCTCAGCTGATGGATATGAATATAAATGTTGTTATTGCCCTTAATATGTACGATGAACTTGAAAACAAGGGTGATAAATTCGACTATGAAGCTCTGGCGAAAATAATTGGAATTCCGATTGTAACAACTGTTGCATCAAAAGGATTGGGAATAAAAAATTTGTTCTCAAAAATCATTGATGTTTATGAAAGAAGAGATCCTGTTTCAAGGCATGCACACATCAATTACGGTGTCGATATTGAAGAAGCGATTTCTAGACTAAGAACTGAAATAAAGAAAAACAAGAAGCTGTCCGATAAATATTATCCACGTTATACCGCAATCAAACTTCTGGAAAACGATAAATCATTTTTAGGCCAGCTCGTTCAGGAAGAGGATACAATTTCAATTCTTACCTTGGCTAAAAAAGAAATTGAGAAGCTCGAAAAAGAGTTCAAAGAGAAATCGGAAACTATTATTGCTGATGCAAAATATGGTTTCATTCACGGCGTACTGAAGGAAACATATGAACAGCAGCAAATCGATCGCAGGCAAAAAAGTAATGCAATAGATTCCCTGCTTACACACAAATATTTTGGATTCCCATTTTTCATCCTTTTCCTCTGGATAATGTTTCAGCTGACATTTTCATTGGGAAGTTATCCGATGGATTGGATTGATTCTGTTGTCGGTTATGTGGGTACATTTTTAGAAAATCTTTTACCCGCAGGATCATTAAGAGATTTGCTTGTTAACGGTATAATAGGAGGGGTTGGCGGTGTAATTGTTTTTCTTCCGAACATATTAATTCTTTTTTTCTGCATATCCTTAATGGAAGATACCGGGTATATGGCCCGGGCGGCATTCATTATGGATAAATTAATGCACAAAATCGGCCTGCATGGAAAATCATTCATTCCATTAATAATGGGATTCGGTTGTAATGTGCCTGCTGTAATGGCAACAAGAACTTTGGAAAACAGAAAAGATAGAATTCTTACAATGCTTATTCTGCCATTTATGTCCTGCAGCGCCCGTTTGCCGGTTTATGTCTTACTAATCTCGGCATTTTTTCCACACAACCAGGGACTTGTTCTTTTATCCATTTACCTGATTGGAATAGTAATGGCAATATTAGCAGCGCTTGTTTTTAAAAATACTTTTTTTGCTAAACAGGATGTACCATTTGTAATGGAACTCCCGCCGTATAGAATTCCTACGTTGCGCAACACTACAGTTCACATGTGGCACAAAAGCCTCCAGTATTTATCGAAAATGGGAACAGTAATTCTTTCTGCATCAATTTTAATTTGGGCGCTTGGTTATTTTCCTAGAGAAATAAATTTTTCAAAAAATTATGAAGGAATGAGTTCGGCTGTTAAAAACAATTCTTCGCTTTCTCAAAAAGAAAAAGAAGAAAAACTAAACCAGATTGATGTTGATAAACAGTCGGAACGAATGGAAAATTCTTATATAGGAAAAATCGGTCATTTCATTGAACCGGCTATTCGTCCGCTTGGTTATGACTGGAAACTTGGTGTTAGTATTATTACAGGTCTTGCTGCTAAAGAAATAGTTGTTGGATCAATGGGTGTACTTTATCAATCGGATACTCATGCTGATGAATATTCTGCAAGTCTTAAAAACAAATTGCAGGAACAGGTTTTCACTTCCGGACCCAAAGCAGGGCAAAAAGTATTGAATCCTCTTGTTGCATATTCATTAATGTTATTTGTTCTACTCTATTTTCCGTGCATAGCTGTAATTGCTGCCATCAGAAAAGAAGCTGATTGGAAATGGGCTTCTTTTACAATGCTTTACACAACAATACTCGCCTGGTTTGTTGCATTTGCCACTTACCAGATTGGTTCACTTTTTTAAGGATAAATTATGTTTCAGGATTTAGCAGTTTTAATAATAATCACTACAACACTTTTTTATATCGGATTTTCATTTATAAAAAGTCTCCGGACAAAAAAAGTGTCTTCCGGGTGCGGCGGCTGCACCGGATGCGAACTGTCAAAAAAAGATGCCGGATGTAAAACCTGAAATTAGAATTGAAGACTGGACAGTGATTTATATCCTCCAATTATTAACTCACCTAAAACTATACTTAACATCCCAACAGATATATAATTGATTGTACTAAATCCATCTAACTTTTTATACTATAATAAATGTAATGGTGCAAAAGAAATTGAATCCGTGAAATGCCGGATTTTTTTAAGAAATGCCCGGTGAAATTGCGAAATGGAGAATTAATGTGCCGCGACGCACAATTCAATTGAAGAAATGCCAAATTTTTTCTCGAAACGGAGAATATTTTTGTGAAATGCCAAATGAAATCTAGAAATGAGACTTTTAATTGAAGAAATGCCGAAAAAAATCGTGCGAAGCCCAATTTTTAAAAGAAATGGCGAATTTATCCCGGAAACATAGTTTTTCTCCAGATTATCATCTTGAAATGGAATAAAAACATTCCGGAGTTTGATAAAGGAATCAATGTTTACTAGGATCTGAAAATAAAATATACGGCACCAATTAAACACAAACCTGCCCAAATGTAATCCATCTTAAACGGCTGGCGCATGTAAATCATTGCGAAGGGAACGAATATAGAAAGTGTAATTACTTCCTGAAGAATTTTTAATTGTGAAAGATTTAATTGTGTATAACCAATTCTGTTTGCCGGAACTTGTAATAAGTATTCAAACAATGCTATACCCCAGCTTACAAAAGCGGCTATATACCATTTTCTATCAGCCAGATTTCTTAAATGGCCGTACCATGCAAACGTCATAAACATGTTGGAAAGAATTAAAAGAAAAGTTGTTCTTACAATAACAGGAATGTTGAGAATGTAATTAATCATTATAAATCCAAAATTAATTTTATTGAATTTTATTTCTGAAATGTATTGAATCACCCCATTCGCCGTAGCCGATCTCTTCATCAATATTCAGAATACGGCTTTCAAGACAATTAACACAATCATCTGCATTTTCGTCAAGACAGGGTTTATTATCATATAATTGATATGAAGGGCGGTATAAAGTATCAGTTACATTCGGCATTATAATATTCGCTCCGGCTTTTAATCCCATTTCCCTGCCGAATGCTTTTATCGCTTGAAGTGCAGTGGTTGCTGCAATATTAACATCTTTTAAATAGATGCGTGTTACTGCAATCATTTTAATTGCAAGCTGGTAAACATCTTCATCAATCGGATAATTTTCTTTTGGTTCATTTGCTAGCGGGGTGTTATTGCTTAACAAATATGGCCCCATTCCAATCATATCAATATCCATCTCTTTGAAAAAGATAATATCATTTACAAGATCATCATAAGTCTGAAATGGAAGTCGGATCATCACACCGGTGCCGACTTGAAAACCGGCCTGCTTAAGCAATACCAAACAATTTTTTCGTTTTTGAAAATTATGGTCTGCGGGATGAAGTTTACCGTATAATGTTTGATTTGAAGTTTCAATTCTTAACAGGTAACGATGGGCGCCGGCATTAAACCATCTTTTATAAGTTTCAAGCGATTGTTCACCGAGCGAAAGAGTTATACCAAGTTTACCCTCACTCAGTGTTTTTATTTTGGTAATTATATCTTCAACAAAACTGATAAACATTTCATCAGATCTCTCGCCAGATTGAAGGACCATTGAACCGTAATTATTTTCGAATGCAAATTTAGCACCTGCGAGAATTTCTTCTTCCTTCATTGTGTAGCGTTCAACAGTTTTATTGCTCTTTCGAATTCCGCAATAGAAACAATCTTTATTACATATGTTGCTCATTTCAATCAGTCCACGGAAGAAAACCTTTTTACCGACATGTTTTAGCTTTACTTCATATGCTTTATCAATCAAGGCGCGGATTTCATCTTCCTTTCTTAAAGTAAGCAATGAATATAAATCTTCCCGGAGAAGTTCTTCGTTATTATCATGTTTCTGAAAAATTTTTTCTAAAGTCATCTAATCACAAAATTTTGACTGCAAATATAATAAACCGGATTTCCATTTGGTTTCGACAATTGAGTCGAATCATTCGCCCATTATGTTGTAAAAATATTTTTTATAAATACTTTTGTTCGTTTTGAGTTCATAATCTCCATTTATAAAAGTGGCACGCTTTTTCATTATTAGTTTCCGAAATCAAATAACACTCACAAAACAAAAGAGGTAAAAATGAAAAAGCTAGTTGTTCTTCTTGCGGTTATGGCATTATTTTTTGTTTACACAAATACAAGTGCCCAAACAACAACAACCCCGCCAACACAGCACGGCGTAAATTTCGTTGATAAGAATGGTGACGGATATAATGATAACGCACCTGATCATGACGGTGACGGTATTCCAAACGGAGTGGATCCGTATTACAAAGGCCAGAAACTTCAGAAGAATAAATTTGTTGATTTGAACGGTGATGGAATTAATGATAATGCAGGAAAAGGAAACCGCGGCGGTAAAGGAAAAGGCGGTTATGGATCAGGTAAAGGAATGGGAAATAAAAATTCCAACATGCAAAACGGAACCGGAACCTGCACTCAAACAGGAACAGAAACTCAGACTGGAACACAAACCGGAATGGGACGCGGTTATAGAGGCGGAAAATAATTAATTCACAGGGACTCTCAGGAGTCCCTTAATTTTTTTGAGGAATGTAATGAGAAGTAAAATTTATTTAGCTGTTTTTTTTGTGTCAGTTTTCCTTTCACAAAAATATTACGGGCAGTGGAGTTATAATTTATCAACAGAGCAGGAATTTAACGACAACCCTTTCCGCTCAACCGAACAAACAAGCACGTTTATTAATAACATGAATTTGAATGTTGCAAAGGAGTTAAACAACTTTGCTTTCGGTTATCAGGGAAGTTATTTCAATTTCACAGCAATACCTGAAAGAAATTTCTACTGGCATGTACTGTCCGCCTCAGTAAACTTTGAAAACTCAAATGCAGGTATTTTTGCGGAACAAAGACTTGGAAAAGATATTTATACATATTATGATTACACTAATTATACCGCATATTATAATCACCAATTTTCGTTGAATGATATTTATTTTTCAGTATCTCCAAATTTCAGTTTAACAAAATATTCCAACATACCGATTCTTAATAATCTCAAGTTTGCAATTAACGGATCAATAAACCATGGTTTTGAAACCGGTACAACTTTAATACTGGGCAGCGGCTTTACTTTCAAAAAATATCTTAACCCGGTTCAAAGCGGAACATTTTCATATTTGGATGAAACCAATCAGGTTGTTACAGAATGTTACATCGATAAGAACATATCTTCATTAACACAGATACATTCATTTTTGCGTATCGCTCAATCAGTCACCTCAACTACAGGTATTGCATTTCAATTTACAAACAGAAGTATTTTAAGCGGCATTGCAAGTTATGCTAAGGACTTAAATTTGGTTTATGGTGACGAATCGGAAATTTTCGATGATCCGGTCAATTACAAAGGAAATAATTATTCACTTGAACTGACCCAGCTCCTTTTTGAAAACACTACTGTTAAAGCAGGCTTTTTTCTGAACAATAAGTTTTATCCTTCTCAAGGAATTTACGATGAACTTTACAACTATTATACTGATGCTGCTAGAATTGATAATCAGAAAATATTCAACATTGGTATAAGTCATGGAATTCAGCTTGGAGGTTCAGGACAGACAACTCTTGATGTTAATCTTAAATATCAATTGATTGACAATAGCTCAAACAGCTCTCCTTTCAATTATAAGAATAATTCAATCAGCTTAAGTCTTGGTATAGAATTTTGATTTTTGGTGAATCCATTTTCATTTTTTTACCTCATATATATAATGATTTGATTATTTTAAAGAGAAATTGCCGGTAAAACCTCAATGTTAAAAAGGGCTTTAATTCAACCTAAAAGCTTCATTCTGATTTTTATTATTACTGCAGTTATTGCAGTGTCCTCTGCCGTCGTAGAATTAAATAACAGCAAAAAAGAAATGCTTGAGTTGATGGAAAAACAAGGACATTCAATTCTTGAAACTGTTCTGAAATCATCAGACAATGCATTGTCATCGTACAACATGATTGAAGAAGAAATAAAGCAGCGGCTGCTGAACAACGCTTCATTTGTTAAGATGCTTTATGAAAATGGTTCGGTTTCAAATTCAGTCTTAAGAAAAATTGCGGATCAGAATAAAATATTCAGAATAAATATTTTTAATAAATCAGGGGAAAAAATATTCGGCAGTCATACGTATGTTCATAACAATTTAAGAGAAAAAGAAAATCCAGTTAAATACATAAAACCACTGATTGACGGGGAAAAAGACACGCTAATAATTGGAGTTAAGAAAGCCCGTTTTTTAGATGAACAGCGTTTTGCTGTAGCAGTTGCCGCCAGGAATAGAAGCGCAATTGTTCTCAATATTAACGCCGATGATTTGATGCATTTCAGAAAAGAAGTTGGGTTTGGAGTATTGCTTAAAAAAGTTACTGAGAATCCCCAGATAATTTATGCCGCTCTGCTTGACGAAAAAGGAATTATTGCAGGTTCAGGGGCAATTAGCAAATTAAAAAATCTTGAGAATGATTCCTTTTTACAGAAAACTCTGAAAACAAACAGCTACCAATGGCGTATTCTGAAAAATAATGACCTGGAAGTTTTTGAAGTATTGCATTCTTTTGCTCATTCAGGAAAAGTTGTCGGGGTTTTCAGGCTTGGGTTATCGCTCGATCCTCTAAAATCAATTGAAGACCGGCTCACACGCAGAATAATAATAATAACAATACTGCTTTTCATTTTCGGTTTTGTAACTATAACATTAGTGTTTCTAAAACAAAATTATAATATACTCTCCAAAAGAATTGCCGCTATAGAATCATACTCTTCGCGCATTGTTGATAATGTTAGCGATGGAATAATAGTTCTGGATTCATTTAAAAAAGTAATTGTTCTAAACAAAGCCGCTGAAAATATTTTTTCGCTTTCCGAACAACGCGCACAAGGCTTGGAATTGAACAGCCTCTTCCCTGCTAATGCCTGCAGGGAATTAACTGAATCAAAATCTGGTGAAATTCATGAAATTGACTGCACGCTTGATGGCTCGAACAAAATTTTTCTTATTTCCACAAGTGAATTCCATGACGAAAATAAACTAGTCAACAAGGTAATTGTTATTCGCGACCTTACTAATTTGAAACTGCTTGAGAAACAGGCAATTCGAAACGAAAAAATGATCGCAATGGGAAAACTATCCTCATTTGTTGCTCACGAAATTCGTAATCCGCTTAATTCAATTGGCACAATTGCACAGCAATTAAGTAAAGATTTCACTGTAAGTAAAAATCAGGATGAATTCGACAATCTTTCCAGGATAGTTTATAAAGAAGTTAAAAGAATTAATGAAACAATTGAAAATTTTCTTAGATTTTCCCGTCCGCAGCCAATTAAACCCGAGACATTTGAATTGACTAATTTTTTTGATGAACTAAAAAATCAATTTACCCCAAGACTATTAACACAAAGCATTGATTTGAAAATCAGCTCTGAATATAGAGGGAATGTTTTCTGGGACAGGCAGCAGATAAAGCAGGTGTTTATTAATCTGATTGAAAATTCAATTGATGCTGAGCCAGCCGGCGGGACTATCAGAATAAACTCCGCTTTAGAAAATCCGAATAGCATTTTGATTACTATTTCCGATTCAGGTACCGGGATTTCAGAAGAAACAATTAACAGAATATTTGATTTGTATTTTACTACCAAAGAAAAAGGAAATGGAATCGGTTTAAGTATTGTTCACAAAATTATTACTGAGCATGGGGGCAGAATTAATGTGAGCAGTACAAAGAACCAAGGCACAACTTTTATAATTAATTTACCATTGCATTTTAATCTGGAACAGGCATGAAACAGTTTTCAATTCTGATAATAGATGATGAAGAGCCGCAGTTATTCTCTCTCAAAAGCTTTCTATCCAAACGTGATTATAATATTTTCATTTCTACTTCCGGAGAAAAATCTATCGATATTGTCAGAAACGAAAACATCGATATTGTACTAACTGATTACAATATGCCGGGGTGGGATGGTGCGCGCGTATTAACTGAAATAAAAAAATTAAATCCCTCGATTGATGTTGTTGTTATGACGGCCTTTGGAACCGTTGATAATGCAGTTAATATTATGAAAAATGGCGCGTATGATTTTCTAAGCAAACCGATTGACCTGGATGTTTTGGAGAGCATACTAGACAAAGTGAAAGAAAAGAAATTACTAATAAGCGAAAACAGGCTTTTAAAAGATCAGCTCCAGGATAAATTCCGTTTTGAAAAAATAATTTCTCAAAGCAGTGTAATGGAAAAAGTTCTGAATACTGCTGGTAGAGTCGCTGCATCAAAATCGACTGTATTGCTTCGGGGAGAAAGCGGTACTGGAAAAGA
>DAIEQP010000111.1 GCA_027347805.1 Ignavibacteria bacterium
ATTTATGTTTTACTTCTGATTTGTAAGTAAAATTATACTGGTTCATTTTTTTTGCATAAAAAGGAATAGAATAAATCTCATTGCGGTATTTAAATTCAACAGTTGAGAATCCTTCAAAAACAGGATTAGCCTTTACAATCAGCAAATTCTTCTCTTTTTCCAAATGAACCGAAATATTTTTATTATCTAGAAAATTAAGATTGTAATCCGGTGCATAAAAAAGATCTGAAATTATCAGGGTATCCGCTTTACCAGAAATCAATTTGAGTGGTGAAATAATATCATTGATTTTATTGCTTTGCCCCAACAAAATAATTGGCATTAGGAGAATAAAATACATTCTCCATTTATTAATATATAGTTTCATGGTTGAAGTAATTTAGTGGTTGATTTTATTGATCCTTCTCTTCTTTAATTAGAAACCAAAGCACAGCAGAAATTGCAAGTGTTACAGTGCTTATGATAAATATTAAACTTTTATCTGGAGTATTACTGACTGCTTTTCCAACACCAAAACTTGCAACAAGCTGCGGTAATACAACAGATAGATTGAAAAGTCCCATGTATAAACCGATTCGGGATTGTTCCACTTTTTGAGTCATTATTGCGAATGGAAGACTGATTGTTGATGCCCATCCAATTCCTAACAGCGCCATTATGATATATATAACGTAGGATGAAAATCCGAATAGAAGCATAAGCAGATAAGAAACAGCCATCGTTGCAATACAAATTGCATGGGTTCTTACTCTTCCAATTTTTCTCGTAATCGGCTCAAGGATAAATGCCGGCAATAGGGCTCCTACTGCATTCAATATTAAAAAACTGATTGAAACAATTCTTCCCATTTCAACTTGTGTATCCGATGGGATCGAGCTCCCTTCTCCAAATCCAAATACTTTGTATTGAACATAAGCGAACATGTAAACAAACATTGTCTGAATACCGATCCAGGTAAAAGAATGCGCCGCCAATACTTTTTTAAAAGCAAGATGCGAATGGTCTTTTTTGCCTGAAGATGCATCGGGTGTTAAAATTATTTTAAGGACAAATCCAAATGAAATTACAAGGCAAATTATTTCAATATAGTAGCCCGTTAATTCAACATTAAGAAGTTTTATTGTTATCGCATAAATTCCGTAAAGTAAAAATCCCCAAAGCGGCTGAATTATTTTCAGCAGTTCAACAAAAGATGTTTTTGTTTCAGTTTTATTTTCAGCCTGGGTTCCATCTTCAAGTTCTCGAGGTTCTTCAATAAAAAATGTAGGAACAATTGATAATATCAGTACAAGCCCGACACCAATATAAATAAGAACATAATTATTCCAGACCGCACCGATTACATATGCAAGGACACCAAACGTTCCGGAAACAGTTTGCATCCAAGTGTAACCTTTTGTTCGCTCAACACCTTCCGGGGTCACATCGGCAATGATTGATCTTGTCGGATTAAAACTGACATTAATAGACAAATCAAGTGTTAAAGCAACTGCAATTGCAACACCTAGGATTCCGCTGAAGCCAAGAGCCGAAGAGATTACATTTATATTTGGCAGCGCTAACAGCATTAGAGAAGAAAGCAACCCACCAATTAAAATGAATGGCCTTCTTCTTCCATTCCACATCCAAACCTTATCGCTAATTACACCAACAATTACCTGCCCGAGAATTCCTGCTATCGGCCCTGATGCCCAGACAAGACCAATTTCATCTATCTTCAAATTATATTTTGTGCTGAGTATCCAGCTTAGTGCGGATATTTGGATTGAAAGTGCAAAACCCATTGCTGTTGCAGGCAGACTTAGCAGCGCATAAAAAGTATTAGTAAGTTTTTTTTGGATAGCTAACATTTAGTCTCCATTCACTTTTGGTGTTTAGAATTAATTAAAATGATTCCTTTTTTTTATTTCACTAAATAAATACTGGCTGTCATTGGTTTTATGCTAATCTTATCGGCTTTGTAATTTCTATCATTACCATTCTGCAGATCAATCAGCGTATTCCATTTTCCACATAAAGAATTAATAAGTAATGGATCAACAGCGGATTCATCCTCCTTACCATTCATAATAACTAGGATTCGTTCCTCACCAAGACTTTTCATGTACATATACACATTATTCTGCGGAGGTAGATGATGCAGTTCACCTGTTCTTAACGAAGAATATTTTTTCCTCAGCTGGAGAAGAATATGAACATAATTATATAAATCGTTTTCTTTTTCTGATCTTCCTTCCTTTATAAATGCATTTGTTTTATCACCGAAGAATCCACCCGGGAAATTTGATCTCAATATTCCATGTTCACGTGTTCCAACCATTCCTATTTCAGTTCCATAAAGAATTTGCGGAATTCCTCTTGACGTAAGTAAATGAGTAAGAACCATTTTTACTTTTGCAGCATCCTCTTTTGCTTCAAACATTATTCGCGGTATATCATGGTTGTCTGCAAATGTTAATACATTTTTTGGGTTTTCGTAAAGAAAATCTTTCGTCACTGTTTCATAAATACGATAAAGGTTTGCATTACCATTTAAGAAAGCAGAATATGCATTTTGTATTGCGAAATCTGTTACAACAGGAAGATTTGTATTTATTTTTTTATTCAACTTGGAATCTTTTTGAAACGCTGCAAGAAATGGAGTTTCACCAGTCCAGACTTCACCTACAATATTTAAGCCCGGGTATTCAGTTAAAATTGCCTTTGCCCAATCAGATAAAAACTGCTCATCGGAATAAGGATATGTATCTTCCCTAATTCCATCGATGCCGGCATATTCTATCCACCAGATAGAATTTTGGATCAGGTAATTTTTGACATAAACATTTTGCTGATTCAAATCAGCCATATCATCTACAAACCAGCCTCTCGTTAAATGCTCATGGGTTGTCGGCACACTGTACAAATCCATTGTTACCATTTTATCGTTCCATGCATTAAGATGGTTTTGCTTTGTCCCGTTCAGCCAATCCGGAGTTGGAAGATTATCTACCCAGGGATGATTCGTTCCAATATGATTGCTCACATGATC
>DAIEQP010000118.1 GCA_027347805.1 Ignavibacteria bacterium
ACAATAGCAGAAGTATTTAATGCTTTATTCTGGGATGCTAATTTTTGATTCAGTTCATTCATCTCAATAAAAATTTCTTCCAGTTTCTGGGTTCTTTCAGCTACTCTCCTTTCCAAATTCTTATTTAGATCAAGAATTTTCTCTTCAGAATTTTTTTGAGCTGTAATATCTATATGGGTACCAATAAGTAATTTAGTCGGGTTTCCATTTTCATCACGCAGAGTTTCACCTCTTGCCCAAATCCATCTGTATTCACCATCCGAATGAAGCATCCGGTAATAATTTTCATAAATTCCTATAGAACCATTTTCGAGATACTGGGTAACAGCTCTCACAGCATTTTCCCGATCATCCGGGTGAACAAGATTTAACCAATTCTCTTCTCCATTAGGTTTACCGCTTAAATCAAAATCTTTGGAATCTCTTCCAAGCATTTTAAAGTATTCTTCACTGCACCACAAAAATTGTTTTTCATAATCAAATTCCCACGCACCAGTGTTTGAAGAAGTTATAAATGCTTTGTATCTCTTTTCATTTCTTGCAAGCTGAATTTCAAACTGCTTTCTGTCTTCAATATCTGTAAACGAAATAATTAGTTTTTTAATTTGGGGTATCAGGGCAACAGACATAATTCCATGTCTGACTTCCCTATTCTTTTTGTAGAAACGAAATTCATAGTGTATTGGTATATCCTTTTCACCTAAAAATCTTTTCTGATTATACTCCATTATCCTTGGCAGATCTTCTTCGTAGATAAAATATTTCCATTCATTTCCTATTACTTCATCTCTCTGGTAGCCGCTTAATTTTAAGAAAGCTTCATTCACCTCTGAAATTGTTCCATCTATTTCAATCAGCGCTGTTCCATCTGCATTGTTTTGAAAAATTGAACGGAAGTTTTCTTCACTTTGCAGCAAAGCTTGTTGCGCTAACTTTCTGTCTGTAATATCGGTATGAATGCCGACCATTCTTGATGCATTACCGTCTTCATTAACTTCAACAACAATTCCTTTGCCGTTAATCCAAATTATTCCTCCATCTTTTTTTACCATTCTGAATTCTATTTCAGTTTCAGTCTTTGTTTCAAGCGCCTTAATAACTGCATTATATGAAATCTGACGATCTTCGGGATAAGTTAATTCAACCCATTTTTCTATGGTGGGAACAAATTCAAATGGCTCGTATCCAAGCATTTCAAACATTCTTTCACTGAAGAAAAGGGTCCCCTCATTTCTTCTGTAATCGAAGATTCCATCGTTTGCAGCTTTATTTGCAAATCCAAGTCGCTCAGTTACATCTTTAAGTTCGTTTTGTTTTTCATCAATTGATTTAATCAAATTATTAAATGCTGAAGCAAGCGATCCGATTTCATCGTTTGAATCAATTTCTACAAGTTCATTTTTACCTCTTTCGTTTATTTCCTTAACCTGGCGTGTGAATAATTTAATAGGTTTTACAAAATGTGAAGTAAGAATGAGTGTGGTAATGATCAGCAAAATAAATGAAACTACAGCAATAGAAATTGAAATTCTGGCACTGGTCCGGATACTGGAGAACAGTTCATCCTCATCCACAAAAACAGCAACACTGTAACCGGTTCCATGGATTTGATGATAATATGCCTGATATTTTTTTGATGAATCTTCTGAATCATGTACCAGCATTTTGCCAATCTTTCCAGCAAGCATTTCATTTCCCAGTTTCCTGAGATCAATTATGTCTACTGTACTATTTGTTGCATTAAGAATATTATCTTTCCCGATTAAAGAAGTTTTAGGACGAAATAGAAATTTTCCGGTATGTGAAATCATATGGAAAAAAATCGTTTTGTAATAACTTTTATCGATAAAATTCGCCAAGTGAGCTAAATCCATTTTGACAGATGAAACTCCAATAAATTTATTATCCTTAATAATCGGGTAGGATACTCGAGTGCAATTACTTCCAGTTTCCCTGTCTATATATGGTTCGTCCCAATAAGTCTTGCGTGTCTTCTTGGGTATTTGATACCATAGTTCATCTGGCTTTGTATAATTTATTTTATGAGAAAGGTCCTGGATAAGAACTTTATCATTAAGATATGCGACAGTATTCATTCTCAGTTTACCTTTTGAATAGGATGGTTCGAAGGTAAACCTGGAGCCTAGAATTAAGGGATTATATTCAAAATTTTTCTTCAAGTATTCATTTGCTTCATCATCAGTTACAAATTCAGACATACTTACATAATCAGCTCCCAAAGCAGCAATTGTTTCCATGTCACCAAGCTGATTTGCAATTCGCTTAGCAAATTCATCCGAAAAGATTCTCATCGAAAAATCGATATTGTTAAGTTCAGTCTGTGCAGTATAAATATGGTTTATACCAAACCCTACCATAAGAATTATAGAAACAGGAAAAATTATAAAAACTATAATTTTGTATTTGATATTGAATTTCATGTTTAAGTCTCAGTTTTCTTGACAGTACTTAAATATTTAGCACATCTGGTTAATAATTCTTCAGATAATCTAAAGTACCTAAAAAAGCCACCGGATTTCCGACTTCATCTTTTACCAAACTGCCAGTAAAATCAACAATTAGTTTTTCATTACTGCACATTCGAACTTCAATATAACCGCGCCAGTTCTTATCTGACAGCAATGATTGGATTATGGAACCGAACAAATCATTATCTACCAAGAATTCCTTTGCAGATTTATTAATTAATTCTTCTTTTGTTTTGCAGCCAATCATTTCCAGAATCGAAGAATTGACATAAATTATAGTTGCATCTAAATCTGTAATAAATAAACCAATTGCCGACGAATCTATAGCCCATTCCTTAATTAAAAGTTCATGCTCAAGTTTTTTCTTATTCGTTAGATCTTTTACAAATGAAATAAGTGTACCATCTTCACCTAAAATAACATTGGCTTCAATCGGAAGTTTAGAGCCGTCTTTTTTAATCTGGACAGATTCAAACTGATCAGTTCCATTTTCCAATATCTTATCAATATGTACTAGTATATCTTCCGCCGATTTTTTTGCTTCAACATCTTTTAAGCTCATTTTTAATAATTCGTTTCTTGAATATCCGGTCATTTTACAATATGCTTCATTTACCTCAAGAATTTTACCCTGCTGATTTACAATAAGAAAGCCATCAATAGAAGACTGAATAACTTTAGCAAGTTTTCTTTCCCCTTTTGCAAGTTTGACATCGGTAGTTTTTTTCTCTGTAATATCTCTACCAACAGAAAGAAAGTTTGTTATTTCACCTTTTTCATTTTTAACTGGAGTAATTGTTCTATCTTCATATATATACGTTTTATCCTTACGTTTATTTATAACTTCAGCTCTAAAATTTTCGCCCCGCTTAATTGTATTCCATAATACTTTGTAAAATTCCGCATCTTTAATTCCGGATTTGAATATGCGCGGATTTTGCCCAATTAATTCATTGCTTTTATAACCATAAATATTTTCAAGAGAGGGGTTTACATAAATAATATTCCCTTCAAGATCAGTGATAAATATTGTATCTGTTGCCTGTTTTATTGCAGTTGAAAGCATCGATAGAGTGGCAAGTGTCTGTTTCTGAAGTGTAATTTCCCTGATCATTGTAATTATTTCATTTTCATCAATATTTGGGGAAAGTCTGGCTTCATAATGAAGATGTTCCTTTCCAATCATTATATCGTATTCGAAGAATTGTATTTGGTTTTTTAGAAATGCTTCATTCATTTTTTCAAAAAATTGTTTAGAAATATTTTCAGGAAGGACATCCTTGATATTTTTATTCAGAAATGCTTCCGGCTGAACATATAGTTTGTTTTTATCCGGGGCTTTAAAATCTAGAATTATCCCATCGCTGTTTATCCTGAACAACATATCTGGAATTGCGTCCAGGAGTATTCTATTCCTGTCGAATGAAGCGATAATTTGTTTCTGCTCAAATTCCAATTTTTCTTCTGCTTCCACCTGTATAGTTATATCTCTTGCAGAAGCATAAATTGTTTTATCAACAATTTTAACTTTCCATCTTAATGTTCGGTAAGATCCTGCTTTTGTTCTGTATCTATTAATAAATCCTTCATCGATATCATTGTTAAGTAATTCCTCAAATTTTTCTAATGTCGATGCATAGTCATCCGGGTGAACAAAAAGAATGAATTCCTTTCCTTCAATTTCTTCTCTGGAAAAACCAAAAGTTTTTTCCCACATGTTATTTGCACGCAATATTATTCCTTGAAAATCAACAAAGAGGAATAAATCCGAAGCATTTTCGAAAAACAATTTATAATCAATTTGTACTTTGAAATTTTCTCCCATTAGATAATCTCCAAATATTTTGCAGCCGCACTATACAAGCACGTATTTATTCTTATAAATCTTCTGCAATTCAAAAAAGTATGATATATTAAAGTAGATCAATGATAACATCAATAAGAAAAAACTGAATTGCTCTAAACAGTTTATTTCGGCTGGATACGCTGTGCTAAGTCTTACATACTTCAATTCTGCTTTCATATTCATTCCAGCATTTATTGATTTGTAACAATATAGACTTCACTTATGCTAAATGTAAGCTAAATATAATTTAGTTAATAAGAAAGCAATTTGAGTTTAGCTAAGATATTCTGTAACGGACGTCATATTTCGTCGATAAGCGATGATAAAAAAATACAAACGCTTTTATAGATGCATAATCGATATTCAAATTGTTAGAAAATTGTTATAACTTGATTTTTAATAAAGGAATAATTTGCCAGGTTAGATATGGATACTACAATAGAAAATAATTTCCGGAACTTTTTTGAAAATAATATCGATTTTCTTTTCATACTTGATATGAAAGGAAACGTAATTGAAATGAACAGTGCAGTAAAAGAAATTCTAGGCTATCAAGAAAGTGAATTGATTGGGGAAAGTGTTCTTTTAGTTCATCCTCCCGAATTTCGAGATGAAGCATCAAAAATTGTTCATCAAATGTTAAATAAAGAAGTTGATAGCTGCCCTATTCCTCTTTTGACAAAAAGTAATAATTATATTCCAGTAGAGACTCGTGTTTTTCCAGGCACCTGGAATTCTCAGCCGGCATTGATAGGTGTGAGCAGAAATTTGACTGATTTAAAACTGTCCGAAGAAAAATTTTCCCAGGTATTCAACCTAAGTCCCATTCTTAAAGCAATCAGTTCGGTTGATACAGGAATTTTTATTGATGTAAACAGACAATTTCTTAATACTCTTGGATATAGCCGAGAAGAACTTATTGGAAAAAATTCCAAAGACCTTCATTTGTTTGCAGATTTTAATGAAAGAGTTAAAGCGCTTAAATTATTTGAAACGCAAGGTTACCTTGAAAATTTTGAAACACAAATCTTATCTAAAACCGGAGAAGTATTTGACTGTTTATTTTCTATCGAAAAGATAAAGATACAGACTCATGAATATCTTCTTACTTCAGCGAATAATATTACTAAATTGAAGAACGCTGAAAACAAAATAAAATACTTTTTTAATCAGCAGAAATTGCTTTCCGATATTTCACAGCTCATTAATCAATCATCAAAGTTAGATCTAATACTGGATCACATACTAAAATTACTGGGTGAACATACTGGCGTGAGCAGGGTTTACATTTTTGAAGACTTCAATAATGGGGAAAGCACATGTAATACATTTGAATGGTGTAATTCCGGAATAGTTCCCCAGAAAGATTATTTGATGGAAGTTTCATACGATATAATTCCCTCCTGGAAAAAATTGTTAATAAATGATGGATATATTTTTTCAAAAAATATTGAAAACCTGCCAGAAGATATTCACGAGATTTTAAAACCGCAGGAAATTAAGTCTATACTAGTTTATCCACTTTTCGTAGAGAATGCTTTTTATGGTTTCATCGGATTTGACGAATGCAATCAAAATAAAGAATGGGAAGCAGAAGAAATCAATCTCCTTCGGACTGTTGCAAACCTGATTTCAAATGCTTTCGAAAAAAGATTTGTTCTTGCCCGTCTTGAAGAAAGCGAGTTAAGACTTAAGCTGGCTCTCAAAAGCGCTAAAGAGGGGTTATGGGATTGGAAAAACGAAACCGGTTATGTTTATTTTGACGAAACATGGTGTAAGATGATTGGTTACGAACAAAATGAAATAGTTCCCAATGTTAGCAGTTGGGAAAAATTAGTCCATCCAGATGATATGCCTGAAGTGACGAAAACTCTCGAAAATCATATTAATGGTGAATCAGAGTTTTATGAAACTACGCACCGTGTAAAAACAAAAGATGGATCGTGGAAGTGGATACTTGATCATGGCCAGGTTGTTTATCGTGATGAAAAAAACAGACCGTTAAGAACTATTGGTACTCACATAGATGTTACAAATCAAAAAAATACCGAACAGCAGCTTAAAGAGCTAATTGATACAAAAGATAAATTATTTTCAATAATTGCTCATGATCTGCGGGGACCAATTGCATATTTGCTCCAAGTACTCGACTATATGACCACAACCAATGAAATTGATGAGAAGAGCAAAAATGAATTTCTGGAGAATATGAAAAAGACATCTAAGACAACACTTACATTATTAGAGAATTTATTAAACTGGTCAAGAAGTCAGCTTGGTAATATCGAATTTGATAAATCTGTGTTCTCTGTAAATAAATTAATTGAAGACAATGTTCAATTATATTCATCAAGTGCAAAAATTAAAGGGATATCTGTCGCAACAAACTTAAACAAAAATTATTTTGCACTTGCAGACAGCAATTCTATTAATCTTGTATTCCGAAACCTGCTGTCAAATTCAATTAAGTTTACACCTAAAAATGGTAAAATAGATATTTCTGTAACCGATGAAGGTGAAAAAGTTAAAGTTGAGATTTCTGATACAGGAGTGGGAATGGAAAAAGATATTGTTGAAAATCTTTTCAATTCAAAATCTTTTTATTCCACACGTGGGACAGAAGATGAAAAAGGCACAGGACTTGGCTTGATGTTGTGCAAAGATTTTATTGAGAAAAACGGAGGAACTATTTTTGCCGAGAGTATTCTGAATGTCGGCAGTAAATTTATATTCACTATTCCAAGTGTTGTTTAATATAAATCACAAAGGCAATGAAACAAAAAATTGAGTTCCTTTACCTAATTCTGATTTAACTTTTATTGTTCCGTTGTAAATATCAACTGCATGCTTTACAATAGAAAGCCCGAGTCCTGTTCCCTGAATATCTTCTACATTTTTAGAACGATGGAACGGTTCGAATAATTTTGGTATATCTTCAGAAGGAATTCCAAGCCCCTCATCACTTATAATTATATTTAGTGCACCATCAGTATCGCCAACAGTTAAATTTATTTTACCCCCGTCAGGAGAATATTTAATTGCATTCGAAAGTAAATTCTGAATTATCAATTCAACCTGTTTAGAATCTATCTTAAAATCAGTTTCATCAGGTTGATAGTCAAAAGACAACTCATGTTTGTCTGTAAACTGCAACTGACTTCCTTCAATGATTCTTTGACACATTTTTTTCAAGTTCACTGGGGCTGGATTAAGTGTCATTTTACCGGATTCAGCCCTGTTGATTGTAATTACATCATCCATCAGTCTTGTGAGACTATTTGTTGAGCTTGTAATCTTTTCTAAGTATTCAAATATTTTTTCTTTATTCCATCTATCAAAATATTTCTCAATCAATTGAGCTGATGAAAGCACAGTGGTTAGCGGAGTTCTAAATTCATGTGAAGCAGTTGAAATAAATCTGCTCTTCAATTCACTTAATTCTTTTTCCTTTGCTAAAGATACTTCTAAACGCTTTTCAGCTTCTTTTTTCAATTCAATTTCGTGCAGCAGTTCTGCATTTGTTAAATCCAATTCTTCTGTCCTGTACTTAACTAATTCTTCCAGATGTGTTTTATGTTTTTCAAGCTCAGACTCTATTTTTTTTCTTTCTGATATATCAAAAGATATTACAAGCATTGCATCCTGCTCTTCAAATTCAATTGGATGTGCTGTAATTTCAACGTTTATAACAGTGCCATCTTTCTTTAAATGTCTTACGTTTAATATTTTTCTTATCTGTCCGGTGCTTGTTTTTAAAACATGTTCCATGAAAGGTATATCTTCTTTAGGGCGAATATCCCTTATAGTCATATTTAGGAATTCTTCTTTTGAATAACCATAATGATCAACTGCAAAATCATTAACTGCCAGGAATCGAAAAGTCTTCATCTCATAAATCCACATTGGAACAGGATTATTCATGAATAGATACCTGTATTTCTCTTCCGAGTGACGGATCTCCTCCTCGGCAATTTTTCTTTCTGTAATATCTCGTCCAACTGCGAGAACTCTTTCCTTACCTCCAATATTAGTTACTTTTAATATCATTGAAAGCCAGAAATGTGTACCATCTTTTTTTCTTGCCTGCCAGTCAAAGTATTGAGGTCCATCTTTAATTGTTTTATAAATTAAATTACGAGCTTCCTGCTCATTAAATTCCGAATTAATATTACTGGATTTTTCAAAGTCGGGGTGAATAATTTCTTCTTTTGATTCATAACCATACATTTTGAGCATTGCATCATTAACGTCAATAATTTTTCCCGTTTCAGCATCATGAACAAAGATAGCATCGGTTGTTGAATTGAATACTTCCCTATAATTCTGTTCGCTAATTTTAAGCGCTCTTTCAGTTTCCCTTCTTTCAAGAATTTTTGTCAATTCATTTGCAATCAATTCAAGATTCTGTGCATCAAAGTCGGTATATCCTTCCTCTTTATTTCCAACACCAAAAATCAAACGGGCTTTTCCAAATAAATAAGTAGGAACACTCATAAAATTTTGAATTTTGGTATGACCTTCGGGGAGTCCTTTCTGATTTGGTGATGAAGAATATTCATTATACACAATAGATTTTTTCTCTCTTAAGCAATCAACCCAGTTCCCAGCTTGACTAACCGGATAATGATTGTCAAAAACGGCTGTGCAGTTTTTAAGCGCTTCTTTATTCCAAGTTGTAAGAATTATATGTTCCTGATCATCACTAATTTGGTGGAAAAATCCAATCTTACTATCACTTAATTCTACTGTTCTTTCAAGAGTAAAATCAAATAATTCCTTATCGGAAGTATTGGAGGATTTATTATACAAATCATAAAGTAGTTTCGAAACCTCTTCTTCCTTTCGCGCAATATATTCCAAAAGTTTTTTCTCAGTTACATCTTCAATAATAGTGAGAAGATATCTGGTTCCGGCAATTTCAATTATTCTTGCAGTTATTTTAGTATTAACTATTTTACCTGATCTTACTCTATACCTCATATCTATTTGATCTGCATATCCATTACTAATAATATTACTTACAATGATATCTCTTTCAGAAATATCAAGCCACACATTCAGTTCAGCCGAAGATCTCCCGACTATTTCTTCTTTTAAATAACCACTTAATTTTTCGAAAGCTCTATTCACATTTGTAAAAATTCCGGTTTCAATTACAGAAAGCGCAATAGCATATGGCGAGGCTTCAAAAATAATTCTGAAGTGTTCTTCACTCCGGCGCAAAAGTTCTTCAGCTTTTTTTCTATCAGTAATTAAACGCAATGTTCCACCTATCTTTTCAGGAACACCAAATTCATCCTTATAAAGAACTGCGCTTAAAGAACACACATCCTTCCTGCCATTGCTATGGTTAATCAATATTTCAAAATCAGTAATAAATCCATTCTTTTTTAAAGCATTCATAATATCATCGCGTTTAGAAATATCTGCGTAGATTTTGGAAACGTGTTCCCCTATTAAATCTTCTCTTTTAAATGAAGAGAATCGTTCAACTGAAGGGCTAACTTCAATTATAATTCCTTCAAGTGTAGATTCATAATAAACATCATTAATGTTTTCAAAGATTACTCTATATTTTTTTTCACTTTCACTCAATGCTTTTTCAGCTTCATATTCTTCTGTTTTGTCCCTGAAAACTATCACACTTCCGGCCGTAACATTAGTGTCATTTTGAAGCGAAGACACATTAAAATCAATCGGTATTTTATTTCCGTTTTTGGCAACCAGCCACCTATATTTCTTTGTAATTCCTGCAAACTCAATTTGATCTTTTGTCATTTTTTGGCGCACCGGACTTGGTTCTTCTGGAATCAAAACAAAAACTTCATTCAGTTTTTTATCTTTAGCAGAATGCTCACGCCACCCGGTTAAATTTTCAGCTTTAGCATTAATCAGCTTTACCTTCGTTTCATTATCAATTACTATAACTCCATCTCCAATACTATACAAAGTTGTTTCGAACATTTTCTGAGAATCAAGAAGCGCTAAATAAACTTTATTTTTTCTATCGTTATATGAGGTAAGTAAAAACGCAAAGAATAGTACACAGCTCAGCAACCAAATTACAGTGGTAAAGATTAATGTTTTATTTACTTTTTCAAAAACTTCATGATATTCAATCTGGTTTACCTGGAACCAGGGTGTATTTTTAATCTGACTGACTAATGCAAATACTTTTTTGCGAAATATATTTTCACCTTCAAAGAAACCTGTTTTATTATTAAGAATTGCCAGGGCCGGAAAACTTGATTTTTTATCTATTTCTTTAAGTAAAATTTTCGAAGACTCAAAACCAAGTAAGAATAATTTTTCATCATTTAGAAATATAATTCTTGTCCTTCCGGATTGTTGAAACACAGGCCAGTCATTAATCATCCGCCTGAAGGAAGCACTTGCATCTTTTTCCAAAACAATCAGCGCAATTGTCTTTTTATTTTTGTCAACAATCGGACTTACAAAATCCAGGAGAATAATACTATCTCTCTGTGAGAG
>DAIEQP010000125.1 GCA_027347805.1 Ignavibacteria bacterium
AATCTCCGGCGTTACTGAAGGCGGACCTGCTGCTAAAGCAGGACTGAAAGCTGAAGACATCATCATTAAGTTCGGTCCAAAACCGGTTAACAATATTTACGATTTCATGTACGCCATCGGCGATTACAAAGCCGGTGATAAGGTTGACGTTATAGTTTTACGCGACGGAAAAGAAGTGAAAATAAATGTTGAATTGATGGCAAAGTAATCTAAAGTAGGTAAATGACAATAATTGTAAAAGCGAATCCTAAGATTCGCTTTTTTTATAAAAGTGTTGATAATCCAACTCTAACTACAAAATTTCGTTGAGAACTATATGCAAAATCAATTCTACCAACTCCTAATATTCTTGAAAGACTTATGTACCCTTCCCAGTAAATCGTATTGAGAGAATTGTTAGTCAAGTAGGAGGCCCCATTCCACACTCTTAACGCACTTGCACCAGAAATCAAATCAATAAATAGATCGGACAGAAATGAAAGCCCTATTGCTTGAAATGGAACCGTCCGCCAATTATGCTCTGCATGTACCGCCAGCATTTTGTCTCCAGCAAACTCGTATGGCGATAACGCTTTGAAAGATAAGAAAGGCGAATAAATGTTTAATGCTGTATTTGGTGTAAAGATATGCTGAACTCCAAAGTCGCCTGTTATCAATCCTCCTTCAATTCCAACAACAAAATACGGTGATGAGAAAAGTTCTCCATAAAGTGTCTTTGTTGTCAATTGTGCAATAGCTCTAATCCTCTTATAATTAAATTCACTGCCCAAAACTGGGTTAGAAAAATCAAATTGTACCAGTAATCCATCTTGGATTATTGGTTGAAATTCTTGAGGATTCTTTCCAATGCTCAACCCAACTGAAAAACGATAGTCGTTACCTTCATTTATCAAAGGATTCGAACGCACAAATCTATTTGAATTAAAGATGCTCTGATATTTCAGCTCCGGAAGTGATCTTTGTTTATCAAAAATAAATTCAACTGAAGTAGAGATATCTCTTCCAAAATAATTTTGTATTCCGAATTTGATTCCACTTGATCGATAATAATTAAACTGGTCGTTAAAGCCAAGGATTACATTTGTACTATTCAGCCAGTCCGGGTAAGGGTTAAGCATTTGCCATTGGGTTGCTTCATCAAACAATTCAGCTTCTATATTGTAAAAAATAAAATCCTTTAGCGTAACATCAGTTCTCCACTCAACATCCCTTCTACCGAAGGTATAACCCAACCGACCTTTCCAACTCACTGAATTATTAAAAAAAGAATCGCTATAACGAGCGCCGATCAATAACCCATCTACTCTATTATCCCTAAAGTTAAGAATCGAAAATATTTTCCCGATATATTTGAAAAATTCATTCCCGGAATTTTCGTTCTGTGTCCTATTAACCGCATTCGTTGCAACACTGCTAAATACGCCTGTAAATTGGACTTGAGTGATTACTGATTTTGTACTGTCCAGTTCTTTATATGCGTTAACCTCACTTGCCGTTAAAGGAATTGGGCGAAGTGAGTCTATTTGTGTTCTGCTCAATTCTACTGCTTTAATGAATTTGACCTTTGGGTTCTTGCTTGAATCCGCTTTGATCGTTGCATAGAGATTGTAAATTGAATCTGGGATGTCTTGATTAATTTTGTATTGTGAGAACATGTTTTCTTGATTCATCGAAATTTTATCAATTCCGATTAAGTTAGAGAAGTTCATTTTAAGGCTCGACTCCACCTTTAAGTACGTTGGAAGCCAATAATTATTATAACGCTCCCTGTTTTGAATGAACTCAATGTTCAGGTTATTTACATAAGGAAAACGGATACCTGCACTGTTTTTAAATCGAACACTTTTTAACGCAAACGTGGAATCTTCAATAACCATTTTTCCGGCGAGAAGAGGCTGAATTGTTGATTTCGGAATCACTTCAATATAACATTCATGCACAGAACCCGACTGCTTGACTTCAAGAAGTTTGTAATCGTACCATTCAAATGCATTATAAGCTAGTGGCAAGTAAACTTTACTACCAACTATCATCAAAGTATCATCGGTGAAATCTACGTATATCTTATTTAGAATATTCTGATCAAAAGCCAGAGCATGTTTCTTTTCATTCTCCGATATGTGAATCGAACGTACAATTATTTTTTCCGGTTTATTGGATTGATAATAGCCGGTCGAAAATTTTTCGGAGACCAATGCAACCTGTCCCGCAGATAGAATAATATCCTTTGAGAAAAAATCGTATCCAAGACTTTTCAGACCAGCCTTGTTTACTTCCTTTCGTTTGATCGCTTCTCTTACTATTCTATAGGCAGGATCTTCATCAGAGCCAACAACCATTTCCATAAACTGAATTGGCTCAGGTACAAGCATAATATTTAATTTACTTTGATTGGTTGACTTAATTTCAATTTCTTTTTTCTTATACCCGACAACAGTAAAAATCAATTTTGCATTATCAACCGGTATTGTGAGAAAATATTTCCCTTCCAAGTTAGATGAGGTCCCTTGTGTCGTTCCTGCAATCCGTATGTTAACATAAGGTATAGGTTCTTTTGTTTCTTCGTTAACGATACTGCCTGAGATTTTGAAATTCTGAGAATAGATAGTTGATACTATAAAAAAACAGATCAGTATTTTTTTAATCATAAATCTCCTCCATTATCTAATATACAAGACGAGTGAAGCACCAATAATGTTACACTCAATATAAACAAGGCAAATCAAATACATGCTTTTTCACCATTATTAAAATGAATCCTTAACTAATTATGAGACGAAAACAAAACAAGAAAAATATCTCTATTGGATTTATTGATGACATTACTCTAATTTTTATATTAAGAAGTATGAGTATTTTATTGTATTGATTATTTCTATCATTAATCAGTTCTATTAAGAATGAGATGTTTTAGAAAGACTTTAACTTATTTTTTCTTAACAATGCTGCTGATACAGTCAGCCGGGATGCTGTTTGTATTTCTCTATTCTCGATACACACATAAAAGCGATGTTAGAAATTTTTTAGCCAAGAACATTTCGATTGAAAATTTTGAATTGATAAAAGTACCCACCCGTCAAACTTTTGCTGAAACCGGAAACTTTAAAAGGATTGAAGCGGATGAATTCATTCTCAACAGCAAGCTTTACGATATATTCAAAGAAGAAATTAAAGGCGATACTGTTTATTTCTACAGCCTTCACGATGATCAGGAAGAAGGATTGTTTTCTAAACTTGGTGATTATATAACTAGTCACAGATTAAATGCACGGATACCGGCTTCCTTTGATCTTTCGCAATTCATCAATGTTCTTGCAACGTACAATCACCCAGAAAAATTTAACAATACGAATTTTAAACATCGGAATGGTTGTTATTCCATTGCTCAGACGAGTTCCTATTTATCGATCATACTTGATACCGATTCCCCGCCCCCTCGAATGAACTTCGTTTAATTACAACTCTTAAAAATTCACTAATCCAGAAATAATTAGATGAAGGATGAAATATGCCCATTCGAAAATTTTATTACTTTTCATTGAAACTAGCGGTTATATTTTTTTCTGCAAGTCTCGTTTCAGCGCAGGATAAAACCGCAAACGACACATTAACTTTTCAAAATCCGTACGAGATAAACGTAACTGCTTCACGCATCAATCTTTTGATGAGAGATAACCCATCAGCGACAACCATTGTTGGCAAAGATATTCTGCAGGACATGCCAAGATCTGTTGCAGCGGACGAAGCGCTAAAATTGGTGCCCGGGGTACGAATTGACAACCAGGCCAACGGCTCGCGTATTCATATGTCAATTCGCGGACAAGGAATTTTATCCGAAAACGGTTTGCGGGGAATTAAAGTTCTGCTAGACGGCATACCACTAAATGATCCAACCGGATTCGCTTCCGATCTTTATGATGTTGATTGGGAAACGGTTGACAAGATCGAGGTTCTGCGGGGACCGGCGGCATCACTTTACGGCGGCGGTTCCAACGCCGGCGTGTTGAACATTATTACAATGAATGGAAGAAAAAGCAAAGGATTAAGCGGTGAAGTTTATTCTTCGTTTGGTTCAAATAATTTTTGGAAAGCCGGCGGACAAATTTTCACTTCGGCA
>DAIEQP010000131.1 GCA_027347805.1 Ignavibacteria bacterium
GAAAATTTTTAGCTGACTGGAAAAAAACAAATCAATAGGATATATGAAGAAGACAACTCTTTACGCGGTTCACGAAAACCTTAACGCTAAGATTGTTGATTTTGCCGGATACAAAATGCCGATCCAATATTCATCAATCATTGCCGAACACAAAGCGGTTAGAAATAGCGTTGGCGTATTCGATGTTTCTCATATGGGCGAAATCTTTGTTCGTGGTGAAAAAGCGATCGATTTTGTTAACCATATTACAACAAATGATGCATCATTACTTAAAGATGGTAAAGTTCAATATTCTGCAATGTGCTATGAAGATGGTGGAATTATTGATGATCTTTTAGTCTATAGAATTAGTGAAAAAGAATTCCTGCTTGTTGTTAATGCATCAAACAAAGAAAAAGATTTCGAATGGATGAATAAACAAAATTCATTCGGTGTTCAACTTGTAGACGAAAGTGATGAATATTCATTGCTTGCTGTTCAGGGCCCAAATTCAAAAAAGACTCTGCAAAAAATCTGCAACAAAGAGATTGATATTGAATACTATCATTTTTTCAATGCTGCGATTGCAGGTGTAGAATTGATTTTAGCTAGAACAGGCTATACAGGTGAACTTGGTTATGAATTGTATTTCAAAGGCAATGAATCTGTTGCTGAAAAAATCTGGAATGCAATTTTTGATGCAGGTAAAGAATTTGATATTCAGCCAGTAGGACTTGGTGCAAGAGATTCACTTCGTCTTGAGATGGGTTATTGTTTATATGGTAACGATATTGACGAAAAAACAAATCCAATAGAAGCCGGGCTTGGTTGGATTACGAAATTCAAAAAGACATCTTTTGTAGCAAAAGATATTTTGTTGAAAGTAAAAGAAAAAGGTCCATCAAGAAAATTAGTCGGAATAATTTCCGACGAAAAAGCATTCCCCCGTCATGGGTATGATCTTTCTGTTGATGGACAGAAAATTGGAGTTGTAACAAGTGGTACTGTAAGTCCGGTACTGGACAAAGCAATTGCGCTTGGATATGTAGATTCAAAATATTCACAAGAAGGCAGCAAAATTAATTTTGTAATTAGAGGTAAAGAAGTAGCTGCTCAAATAACTAATCTTCCATTTGTTAAAAAATAAAATGAAAATAAACGTCCATTTCTCAAATTTACATTTTGATGAATTATACTTTACCGGTAAAACAACGGTAGTCATAGATGTGCTGCGTGCATCTACAGTTATTGTTACAGCATTATCAAATGGAGCAAGAGAAATTATTCCTGTGGGAACAGTTGATTTTGCTATGAAAGTTTCCGGAAATGCATTTAGCGGTCAAACTCTTTTATGCGGTGAAAGAAATACAAAAAAAATTGAAGGGTTTGTGCTTGGAAATTCTCCGCTTGAATTTACATCCGAATTGGTTGGCGGAAAATCAATTATACACTACACAACCAATGGCTCTAAATCAATTGTTAAAGCTAAATTTTCTGAAAACCTGTTTGTTGCGTGCTTTAATAATCTTCCTGCAATTGCAAAACATCTTGTTGCGCTTGATAAAGATGTTGATATTGTTTGTGCAGGATCGAACGGGGGTTTTAATCTGGAGGATGCTGTATGTGCAGGTAAAATTTCTGCTGAAATTCTTCAGTTAAATGAAGATGTTGAAGTAACTGACTCAACAAGAGCAAGCATGGCATTGAATAAAACATTTGGCAAAACATTACTAAAGATGCTTAAAGAAACTGAGCATGGAAAACTGCTGATTGAAAATGGTTTTGCTGATGATCTGAAGGAATGTGCACAGCTAGGTAACAGAGATATTATTCCATTTTTCCTTTCCGGATCAATTAAAAAGCTTGAAGTGAAAGAAAACTAAATACTAAACTTTATTGATGAAAAAAAAAGTTAAACAAAAAGAAGAGTCTCCGCTTGGAGAAAATTTTTTTGTTATTTCTCCCGAAAAGAAAACAAAATTATTAGGAATATCGCTTGTTGTATTTGCTCTGATGATATTCCTAAGTATTCTATCTTATTCCCGTTTTGATGAAGCTTATTTCTCATATAAGTTTGCTGACCAATTTAATGTGTTTGGAGATAATGGTCAGCTTAAACAGAATGCTGCGACAACACATAATTGGCTTGGTATTTTTGGTGCCTATGTCTCTCATTTTTTTGTTAAATCAACAATCGGATACTTCTCCTTAATTTTCCCTGTTATAATGTTTATTTGGGGGACGACAATTCTTAAAAAAGAAAAAAATTTTCGGGTACCTTTATACCTTTCAAATTTTCTTTTGATTATTTCTCTGCTGGTTGCAACATTTTTTGGTATGCTTCAGTTTACACCGGAGATTACTCTTTTCACTGAATTATATGAGCTTTCAGGTAAAATTGGATTTTTCTTTGGAATGGTTCTAAGCAGGTTGTTAGGCGGGCTTGGTAGTATTATTGTCTTATCTGCAGCAATTCTGATAACACTTATTATAGCATTCGATGTTCGCTTCGGTTCAATCTTGGAAATAATCAAAAATCTTTTTAATAAAGATGAAGCTGAAATAAAGGCAAAACCGGTTGAAGAAATTGAATCTAAAGCAGATAATCTTAATAAGATTAAAACTTTGCGTGATGAACCAAAGTTGAAAAAGCTTTTCAAAGATAAAGAAGATGAAAAGCTTGATGATGAGGAAGTTAAAGCTGAACCGGAAACCAAGATTACAATTGTGAAGAAGGATAAACCTGAAGAAATTGTTGAACCGGAATTTTCAAATAGCGAAGCAGAACAGAAACAGAAAAAGACTGATAATAAAAAAGCAAAAGTTGCAGATGATGATGATTTGCCATTGATCGATAAAAACGCAGAAGCAGAACTGCCTGATCAATGGGAAGAAAAAATAGATTATACTGCACCAAAACTGGATTTGTTGACTGAATCTGAAGAGGAAGGGGTTCATGTTCAGGAGAGTGAATTAAAACGAAATGCTGAATTGTTGAAAGAAAAATTAGCTCTATTCGATATTCAGATTGAGGATATAACTGTAACACCGGGTCCTGTTGTTACATTGTATGAAATTGTTCCCGCTCCCGGCGTTAAAATAAGCAGAATTGTTTCACTCGAACATGATATTGCATTAGCTCTTGCTGCGCGTGGAATTCGAATCATAGCTCCAATTCCAGGTAAAAGTGCTATTGGTGTCGAAATACCTAATGCAGTCTCTGCAATGGTAAGAGCTAGATCTGTTATTTCAAAACTAAAAGAAACAAAAGCAGAATTGCCGTTAGCACTAGGTAAGACAATTGCTGGTGATGTTTATATTACTGACCTAGCCAAAATGCCCCACATGTTAATAGCAGGTTCAACAGGTTCCGGTAAAAGTGTTGGCATCAATATGATTTTAAATAGCTTAATTTATGCCAAACATCCTTCCGATGTAAAATTTGTTATTGTTGATCCAAAGAAAATTGAGTTATCGTTTTATAAAAAATTGAATAAACATTTTCTGGCTGTTTCACCAGATCTTGAAGAAGAAATTATTACAAATCCATCCAATGCTCTTTTGGCGTTAAAAGCAGTTGAATACGAGATGGAAAAAAGATATGATAAACTAGCTAAGATTGGTGTTCGTAATATTGTTGATTATAATACAAAAGTTACTAATCCAAAATCGCGGCCTAAAGATTCTGAAGAAATGAAGCATTACAAAATGCCATATATAGTTGTAGTTATAGATGAACTTGCTGATTTGATGATTACATCTGGAAAAGAAGTAGAAGAACCAATTGCACGACTTGCTCAGCTAGCCCGTGCTGTAGGCATTCATTTAATCCTTGCAACTCAGCGTCCTTCTGTTAATGTTATAACTGGTGTTATAAAAGCAAATTTCAGCGCACGTATGGCTTATCAGGTTGCAACAAAAATTGATTCAAGAACTATTCTTGATATGAACGGTGCCGAGCAATTATTGGGACAGGGAGATATGCTTTTTCTGCCGGGTGGGATGCCCAAACCAATTCGAATTCAGAATGCTTTTATTTCTACTGAAGAAGTTGAGAAGATTACAAATTTCATTTATGTTCAAAAAGGTTTTTCGAAAAGATATTTCTTGCCGTCTTTATACGATAAGAAAAAGCAAGCAGGCGGAGATTTTCTAAATGATTTAGACCCGATGTTCGAAGATGCTGCAAGAGTAATTGTTAAACATCAGCAGGGTTCGGTATCATTACTGCAAAGAAGACTTAAACTTGGTTATTCGCGAGCTGCTAGAATTGTGGATCAGCTTGAACAAGCCGGTATTGTTGGCCCATCGGAAGGAAGCAAAGCTCGTGAAGTAATTGTTGAGAATGAAGAACAACTTGAGACGATTCTAAGATCATTATAATATGAAAAGACAATTTGGAATTTTATTTCTTATTGGTTTTACTTTTGTTGCGGCACAATCTGCAAATGATGCCATAAGAAGACTTCAGCATAAATTCAATTCAATTAATAATTTCACAGCGGAGTTTTCTCAGGGCGTATTCACTACAAAAGGAGACGACCAGGGGAAAAGTCTTGGTAAATTTTTTTACAAAAAGAAAAACAAATTTATTGTAGA
The DNA here is from genome assembly GCA_027347805.1 of Ignavibacteria bacterium. Lineage (GTDB taxonomy): Bacteria > Bacteroidota > Ignavibacteria > Ignavibacteriales > Melioribacteraceae > Stygiobacter. Next base: position 4,579 of record DAIEQP010000131.1, read on the forward strand.
GTTGAAAAATCAGATCATAATTTCAGACGGAAGTAATGTTTGGAATTATGATAAAAAATTTAAGCGAGTAGTAATTAGTTATTTGGTTGATGATCCAACATCATTCTCTCTTGAAAAATTTATTTATGATTATCCCGGTCTATGTAAATCCAGGCTTTTGAAAGATAATTCAGCTTCTGAAAACGAAGATATAATTGTTCTTACTCCTAAAGACAACGATCTGCAATTCAAAGAAGTTAAAATCTGGAAAAACTCGGATAATTTAATTTCGAAAATGGAATTAACAGATCTTGGAGATATGAAATACTCTTTTTCATTTTCCGATTTGAAAACAAATATTGAACTGCCTGATCACAATTTTACATTTACCCCACCAAAAGGGACAAAAATTATTGACTTACGATAATTCCAATAATAGGTCCGCTTCGAGAATTATTGGAGTTATTTTTACTCTTGTTCTCACATTGGTATTTCTATTTTTAGCTTTTCAAAAGGTAGATTTTCCCAAGGCATTTCTGATTATATCAGATTCCTCATTATTATTTCTAACCGTTTATATATTAATTTTCTTTTTGTCGCATTATGCAAGAGCAATAAGATGGAAACTGATGCTTGATTCTGTGAAAAAGGATATAAGTAAAAATCATTTGTTCGGTTCAGTTATGATTAGCTATGGCGTTAGCTGTATTGTCCCCCGATTAGGAGAAATTTACCGAGCTCTTTTTTTAGGACGATGGGAAAAAATTCCACGCGCTACTGTATTAGGAACAATTGTTGTTGAAAGAATATTTGATACTACATTTTTTACTCTTGGAATGCTTATTAGCGTATTTATTTATAATGGCGATTTATATAAAGAAGTTGATTGGCTGCGTTTTACTCTTGTAATTGGATTTGGTCTTGTATTCCTTGCTGTATTAATCATTTTGTTGATTATTCGTTTCCAGAATAAATTTATTAACATGATTGTAGGATTGACTGCAAAATTGAATATAAAGCTGTCCCTGAAGTTGAAATCAGTATTTGAGACTTTGGTGGATGGTTTTTCAACAATCAAAAATGGTAAATATTTTTTAGGTATTACTGTTTGGTCGCTGATAATAATGCTTTTGTATGCATTCAATACTTATGTTGGATTTTTTATGATTAATATGCATCAGCATGGTAAAATTGATTTTACTACAGCATGGATTTTTATGACGCTTAGTGCAATTGGATTTATTATTCCAACTCCAAGTGGATTGGGATCATATCATGCATTGGCAATTTTCACTTTGGTGCAGTTATTTAATTGCGATTATGATGCAAGTGCCGCATATGCAATCCTTACTCATTTAATTCAAACTGTTTGTTTTGTTGGGTCAACAATATTTATTCTTTATTACCTAAACAAAAAAAGAGTGAAACAGGGTTTATCAAAAGAAACATTTTTATCAGTCTTAAAATCAAATCCGGATAGTAAATGATGAGGAAGGTATTAATTTCATTAATTCTTTTTTATTCCTGTTTAAATGCTCAAATTGATATAAGCGCGTCTATGGGATTGGATATCAAAAATTCACCGGTGCTAAAAGATTATATCAATATGAATTTTGCAAAAGGAAGTAATCAAATTAGTTCATTTAAAAGTTCGGTATCATTTGTCCCCGAAATTGATTATAAAATTCAACGGGATTTCGCTATTGGAATTGAATATAGCTTGCAGATAGTCTCATATTCAAATTCGGTTGGTGCCGGGGGAATCTACGAAATTTCATATTATATTCATCGTCCTTCTATTTTAGCTTATTATGTAGTACCGGGTGAAGGTTACCAATTTAAATTTGGTGGAGGGCTCGGTTACCGTTATGCAGCGTTAACTGAAAAAATATTTACTAGTTCAAATTATACTGCTGACGGTATTGGATTCTTAATTAAAGCAGAGGGAAACACGCTGTTATCGAAAAATTTGTATGCTTTGATTGGGGGAAATTTGAGATATGATTCTATTGGTGAATTATCAAATGGATCTTATAAAATTAAAAATAATTCTACAGGAGAAAATCTAAATCTCAGTTCAATCTCCTTCGGAATTTATTTGGGATTAACATTTTCATTTTAGGAGTTTCTATTGAATACTATCCAAGCAATTATTTTGGGAATTATCCAGGGGGTTACTGAATTTTTACCTATTAGCAGCACAGGTCATTTAACTCTTGCAGGTAAATTCATGAATCTAATATCTTTCGAAAATCCTGAACGATGGACGGCATTTATAGCTGTTATTCAATTGGGTACGTTGCTTGCAGTTGTTGTTTATTTCTTCAAAGATATTATTGCAATCCTCAAAGATTTTCTAAAAGATAATTGGTTTAATCGAGTAAAGTTTGATCAACAATCATTGAATTCAAAAATGGGATGGTATATTGTTATCGCTACAATCCCTGTAGGAGTTTTCGGAATTCTGTTTAAGCATATTATAGAAGGTCTTCTCACAAAAAATCTCTTTGTAATCTCTGGAAGTTTAGTAACTCTTGCAGTTATTCTTTCGATTGCAGAAAAAATGGGAAGATTTAACCGCAGCATTAGCAATATCAAATGGACTGATGCATTGATTATTGGTTTGGCTCAAGTTTTTGCTTTGATTCCTGGATCATCAAGATCCGGAACAACTATCACCGCTGGTTTATTTCTTGGTTTCAATAGGGAAACAGCTGCTAGATTTTCGTTTCTAATGAGCATTCCAGCTGTTGCAGCCAGCGGTCTTTTGGAATTTTATCAGTCAATAAAATTTGTTGATAAAGATGGATTTGTAATTATAATAATCTCCACCATTGTTTCTGCAATAGTTGGTTATATTTCAATTGATTTCCTTTTGCGATATTTAAAAACAAAATCAATGATTGTTTTTATTGTATATAGAATTTTGCTTGGCATATTAATTCTAATTTTCATTTCCCTCGGATTTATTCAAGCATAGGATCCATTATGAAAACAAAATTAATTTTTGTTTTATCGGTATTACTGGTTTTTTCAGCATGTTCAAAAAATTATAAATCATTTGATCTCGAACCTGAGTTTAAAAAAGGGAAATCTGTAAAGGAATTAATAAATACTAATGAAAAGCATCAGCTCGTGGCTATTATTGAAACAAAATTTGGGAAAATTGAACTGGAATTGTTTAAGGATGACGCACCGAAAGCCGTAGAAAATTTTATTGGATTATCTCTTCAAGGTTATTATAACGGAATAAAATTTCATAGGATTGTAAAAAATCTTTTAATCCAAGGCGGAGACTCTACAGGTACCGGAAAAGGAGGTAGAAGTTATTTTGGTTCTGAATTTGAAAACGAAATTTCTTACAAACTTAGATTTGATTCACCGGGAATTCTTGCCTTGGCTAATAGAGGTCCTGATACAAATACAAGCCAGTTTTTTATCACAAATGCCCCAATTCCTTATCTTGATGGTAAACATACAATATTTGGTAAGGTTATAAATGGATTAGAAATTGTTCAGAAAATTGTTTCTCAGGAAACAGATGAAAAAGAGAGCCCGATTAGTGATATTTTAATAAATAAAATTTCTGTTGAAAAAAGAATTTTCAATTAACATGATTAAACAGCAAGCAAAATCTATTATAGAACTCAATAAATATTTAAACAAAGAAACATTATTACCAATATATTTTCTTTGCGGTGAAGATTCATATTCAATTGATATTGCTGTTGAAGCTATTGAAAAGGTGATCTCACCTTTTATTGAAACGGATTTTGATAGGGAATCCTTCAATGGTGAGAAAGCTTTCGAACTATCGCAAGTATTGGATTTAGCTCTTACATTTCCATTTGGTGGCGGTAAAAAATTAATAACTATAAAAAATTTTGATAAAATTACTGATAAAAAAATCTTATCTGATTTTGTAAAAAATGTCCCTGAGTTTACGGTAATGATTATTGTTCATAATGGTAAAATATCAGATCTTTCAAAAGAACCGTATTCTATTCTTAACGAAAAAGGATATTTGTTTGAGGCCAAACCGTTAACCGGGAATGAACTGATCAATTGGTTTATTAAAGCAGGTAAAAGACTTGGAATTGAATTATCCGATGATAATGCAAGGATTGTGATTGAAATTGTTGGAGAAGATAAAACTTTGCTGGAGACACAACTTCAGAAATTTTCCTCCTTTGCTCATGGAAGAAATCAACTTACTATAGATGAGTTAATTAAATTATCCTCACCAACAAAAGAATATTCGATTTTTGATTTCATTTCTACACTTGGTGTTGGCAACAAATCGAGAGCATTAGAAATAGGATTTAATCTTCTCGATAACGGTATTGAGATGGTTTATATAGTAAATATGGTAGCCAAATTTATAATGACAGTTGCCCAGATTTTAGACCTATCGCGCCAAAAAATAAATGATAAAGATGGCTCAAGATTAGTGGGTGTTAGTTATTATTATTATCTGAACTGTAAAAAAGCGAGCTATTTTTTAACAGATGATAGACTTTATAATGCGTCAAAGGCTCTTTTAAATGCAGATTTAGCAATAAAATCTACATCTATGGATGCTAAAACAGTTTTGCAAATTTTAATAACTGAAATGCTTGGACAAATTGTACAGATTCCTTTCGAAGCATAATTGGTTGCATTTATAATCATATATGGCTAAAATTGTTCGCAAAAATTGAAACTTTCCTAACCAATAATGGGTAAAACATCCGTTGAGTAAGCAATTAAACCAATTAACTGATGAAGAATTAATCAAAGAGTTTCAAGATAATAACACTCTTGAAGCTTATGAGTATTTGGTTAAACGTTACAAGGATCCTCTAATGAATTTTGTTTATAGATTTGTTGGCGATCGTGACAGTTGTACGGATATTGTTCAGGAAACAATGATTAAGTTTTATCTAAATAAGGATTCCTATCGTTCTTTCGCAAAATTTTCAACTTGGATTTATACAATTGCAGCAAATCTTGCAAAGAATGAGCTTAAAAGGAGGAAAAGAAGAGTAATATTTTCAATTGATAATTCCGATGATGAAAAATCACCACAGATTGAAGATAAAATGTTTCAAGCACCTGATAAGGCTACTGATGGTGAAATCAAAAACGAAATAATTCAAAAAGCATTGCTTAAAGTAAAGCCTGTTTATAGAGAAGTTGTTATTCTCAGGGATATACAGGATTTGTCGTACGAAGAAATTTCTGATATAACCGGTTTGGCTATTGGGACCGTAAAATCTAGAATAAATAGGGGGCGTTTACAATTACAAAAACTACTTAAGAACATATATAAAGAGTAGAATATGGATAATTTTTACAATCATAATGAAAATAACAAGCAATCGGATCTCATTAAAGATCTAAAATCATTACCAAAAATAGATGCGCCTGAGAATTTCGAGTTCAATCTCATGACAAGAATTCAGAATAAGAATTTTGGAATTGAGACTAATGAAAAAACAAAATTCAGTCTATTTAAATTTTTTGCCCCCTCTGCTGCTGTGGTAACAGTCATCATCTTATTCTTTATTTTTTATCCCAAAGGTGATCAAATACAAAACCAGATAGCAATTCAGAAATCAGTTGGTGACTCACAAAAAGTTCTTTCTTCAGTTAATGAAAAGAGTAATGAGTTTGCAAGCAACAAAATGGCTGTAAGAACTTTGAATACTCAAGGTCTTTAAAAAAAGTCAGTTCCGGAATTTTCTCCATATGTTTCTCAAAACAAAATTCCTCCTCAAATTAGCAGCCAAAGAGCAGTTTCTGTTGATGATTATATTTCTGGAGCGAAAAATTCTGAAAACAACCTTCAAGGAGGAAGTACTGTAAACAGCGGTGATCTGCCGCTAAACAGCAGTTTTTTAATTGAGAAGAAAACCGATAGAGAAACTCTTGAAAAGTATCGTGATTCTCTTAAAAAAGCTCAACATATTGCCGATTCATTGAAAAATGTGCGAAAATAAACTTTTTTTGAGCTATTAATATTTGGATATTTCTCCCGTCATAGCTAAATTTGACCTCTAAATTTTTAAGGAAGTGGTGTTAAAATGAAAAGTGGAATTCACCCAAATTATAAGAAATGCGAAGTTACGTGTGTATGTGGAAATAGTTTTATTACCCGTTCTACCGTAAGCACTATTAAATTGGAAATTTGTTCTGCTTGCCATCCATTTTTTACTGGTAAGCAAAAGATACTTGATTCAACTGGACGCGTTGAAAGATTCAAGAAAAAATATGGTGCTAAACAAGCATAAATTGAAAAGTATTTCGGTTTCAGGGCTGTATATCAGCCCTTTTGCTTTTTAAATGTGCTTCCTGCCTTAATAGATGTTGAACCTTTTAAATATTGCTTGTTATGGAAACTACCGAAGAAAATAATGGTCTTAATCTTTATAGTGGTGTAAGAGGACTAGCTGTAAAAATTTTAAATCGTGTTGATAGAACCGATGCCTACCTGGATAAACTACTCGAAATTGAAATTAAGAATTCAACTTTGAATGGGGCTGATAAAGCTCTTCTTTTTGAAATTGTCCATGGTGTTACACGCTGGGAAGGTAGAATTGATTGGGTTCTAACTGGATTTTATAAAGGTCAATTTTCAAAAGCTATTCCTAACGTTAAAAATGCACTGCGTGTTGCTTTATATCAAATTTTGTTTCTCGATAAAATTCCAGATTATGCCGCTGTAAACGAAGCCGTGGATTTTGTGAAAAAATTACAGGGACAAACTTCAGCTGATCTGACAAATGCAATTCTAAGAAATATTATTAGGAATAAGGAATCAATTCGTTTCCCAAATCCTGATGAAGATATAATAAATTATATGAGTGTTTATTTTTCCCATCCATCTTGGTTGGTGAAAAGATGGTTAGCCAGATTTGGAAAAGAAAACACCGAAAAATTATTACTGGCCAATAATAACAAACCTGTCCTTACTCTAAGAATTAATAATCTTGTTACAAATAGTAATGAGTTGAAGGGGCTGCTCGATTCTGTCAGTCTAAAGTTTAGTGATGGGAAATTCCTAAAAGAATTTATTAGAATGAATATTCTTACGAATATTTCGGATTGGGAATATTTTGGTAAAGGTTATTTTACTATTCAAGACGAAAGTACAGGTTTCCCAATTAAATTATTAACAGTGCAGCCTGGAATGAGAGTATTGGATTTATGTGCTGCACCAGGGGGTAAAACTGGGTTTATTGCCGATGAAATGAATAATACTGGTGAAATTATTGCTGTTGATAAATTTGAAAGCCGGCTAAAAATTCTCGAAAAGAATCTGCAACGGCTTAGAGTAACTAATGTTCAAACAGTAATTAAAGATGCCCTTGAATTGGAAGATGATAAAGGGTTTGACAGAGTATTGGTTGATGCTCCCTGCAGCGGGCTGGGTACTCTAACGAAAAAGCCGGATCTAAAATGGAAAAGGGATTTGGGAGATATCAGAAAAATCGTTAATATTCAATACGATTTAATAGTGAAGGGTGCTAGTCTATTGAAGCCAGGAGGAGTTTTAGTTTACAGCACATGCACAACCGAACCTGAAGAAAATTTTGAATTGGTAAGTAAATTTGTTGCTGAAAATCCAAAT
>DAIEQP010000152.1 GCA_027347805.1 Ignavibacteria bacterium
GTTTGGAGGACCATCATTCCCTTCACCAACTCAACCATCGAATGAAGATTTAGATAGAATAAATAATTCTTTTAAAGAGATGATGATTAAAAACGATCCGGAGATGAAAGCAATTTTTGAAAAGTATCCTGCGTATCAGCCGATAACAAAATTAGCTGGGCCAAATTTTTTCGCACCACCACCAACAAATCTTTCACCAACAGAACAATTGTTGGCAGCCGGTTGGGGATATGCAACGTTAGATCCCAATAGCATTCAAGCGGATAATGGTGCCGGACTTACAAAAGGAATTATTGGATTAGTAAATAATGGACAGCCGCGCAAACCAGATGATTGGGGATCTCTGCGCGCCTGGGCTTGGGGTGCTGCCAGATGCTTAGATTATTTTGAAACAGATCCGATGGTTGATGCAAAGAAAGTTGGAATTGAAGGTGTTTCCAGATACGGTAAAGCTGCTTTAGTAACATTGGCGTTTGAGCCGCGATTCGCTGTTGGTCTGATTGGATCTTCAGGTAAAGGAGGTGCTACATTGCACCGTCGTGTGTTTGGTGAGGCTGTTGAAAGTCTTACAGGAACTGGTGAATATCACTGGATGGCAGGCAACTACCTAAAGTATGGAAGCTCTGAATCTGCATTTGGAAATAAAACTGGCTGTGATCTGCCAGTGGATTCTCACGAACTTATTGCGCTATGTGCTCCCCGTTTAACTTTCATTAGTTATGGAATTCCTGAAAAAGGAGATGCAAAATGGCTGGATCAGCAGGGAAGTTACATGGCGACAATTGCTGCCGGTTCAGTTTTCAAATTACTCGGTGCAAAAGATTTAGGAGTTACGAATGATTATTTGAAAGAAAAAATGCCTCCTGTTCTTACCGGACTGTTAGATGGTGAATTAGCTTGGCGTCAACATGATGGCGGTCATACCGATGCACCAAACTTTCCAACTTTTATTACATGGGCAAGCAAGATGTTGAAATATGAAAAAACAGCGGCGCGTTAATAAATAGTACAAGATTTTATTTCATTATGGAGATGCAATGAAGAATTACAAAATACTAACAATAGTTTTACTGCTTCCCATTTTTGTTTGGGGACAGCAAGCAAATGTTAATCTTGATTATAATCCGCAAAAGAACACTGAAAATTTAATTCCGTTCAGCGCGCCGCTTAATTCACCTGATGTTAAAGATGATAGAACTGTTACCTTCAGATTGAAAGCTCCAGCAGCAACAAAAGTCCAACTTACAGGAGTTGCAATTCTTACTGCACTTGCAACTGATAACAAACCGGTTCCATTTACCAAAGGTGATGATGGTATTTGGACATTAACAGTTGGCCCATTGAGACCAGATATGTATATCTATTCCTTCAATGTTGATGGAATGCAAATTGCCGATCCTAGCAATTCTGTTGCAGGTTTTACAGCCATGCCTCCATACAGTCAATTGATCGTTCATGGTGATGGACCGGCATATTACGATGCTAAAAATGTTCCACACGGAAATGTTACCAGACATATTTATCATTCAAATGTAACAAATGGTGAACGTGAACTTTATGTTTATACTCCTCCGGGATATGATAAGAACAAAACTTATCCAGTGCTTTATTTAGTTGGCGGAAGCGGAGATTTGCCATCTAACTGGGTTTATGATGGACGCGCAAATTTAATGATGGATAATCTGCTTGCAGAAGGTAAAGCAATTCCAATGGTGATCGCAATTCCTAACAATCAAGTAATTCACAGGAATCATCCCAAGCACACGGAATTAACCTTCAAAATTTTTGAGGAAGAACTTAGGAAGCATGTAATTCCATTGGTAGAACAAGAATACAATGTTAGGAAAGATCCAAATGGCAGAGCGCTATCAGGTTTATCAATGGGCGGCCGCCACACTATGTTCATTGGATTGAATTCACTTGACCTCTTTTCCTCATTCGGAATTCTCAGCGCTGGCGATGTTGACAGCGAGAATGCCATTCCAAAATTTTTAAACGATCCTGATGCAAACAGCAAAGTAAAATATTTATTTGTAGGACAAGGAACAGAAGAAGCAAAAGGAAGAATGGGCGCTCGTTGTATTGCGCTTCATGATGCGCTTAATAAACATAATATTAAACATGAATACTATGTTGGAGGTTACGGAGGACATGATTGGGCAACATGGCGTCACTTGCTTTATTATCGTTTTCTACCAAACCTATGGCGGACAAAATAATTTATACTCGAGGATAAATTAGTATGAAGAAAATTATTTTTCTAGTTGTGCTGTTAATTGCATGCGCATTAAATCAGGTTTGCATTGCTCAAACCGAAGTAAAGAAAAAAGTTCAACCAGGAGAGCAGGCACCGCCGGCAACTTCCGGACAAAATAATTTTGGTGGAATGCGTCCTCCAACCGGTTCCGGCGCTCCTGCAATCAGACCACCTCGCCCTGAGCCAAAGATTGCAACAGTTTCTCTCGATGAAATCTCCATGAGTGATCCCTTTGTTTTTCCGGATGAAAAATCACATACATATTATTTAACCGGTACCGGCGGACGATTATATAAAAGTACTGATTTAAAAATGTGGACAGGCCCTTACCGAATCATAGATCTTAATGGTACATGGATGGACGGACTTTTTGTTGCAGCAGCAGAAATTCATCAATTTGGAAATAAATATTATTTAGCCGGAACGTGGAGTGATCACAGTAACTTAATTGAAAATGTTCCCCGCCGTTATAATGTGCCCACAAATCAAACTCAGCTGTTGGTTTCAGATGTTATTGAAGGACCATATAAACCATTAGTGCAGGAACACGATTTTTGTCTTGGTCCCCAAGATTGGGATATTATTGATGGAACACTTTACCAGGAAAACGACACAACATATATGGTGTTCGTTCATGAATGGACTCAATTAATTGACGGTACAATGGACTTTATGCCTCTATCAAAAGATCTTACACATCGAACAGCTGAACCAACAACAATATTCCGCGCAAGTGAAGCAGCCTGGTCTAAAGAAATGAACAGCATCGGTGAAGCAACATTTGGTTTGAAAATGCCGGGATGGGTAACTGACGGACCGCAAATGTTTAGAACAAAATCCGGCAAACTGGGAATGTTATGGTCGAGCTGGGGAGAACACCGGTATGCACAGGGTGTTTGTTATTCAACATCGGGAAGCATCAAAGGGCCATGGATACAGGAAAAAGAAGCATTCAAAGGAGACAATTCAGGTCACGGAATGTTGTTTACAACCTTTGAAGGCAAACGTTTATTTATTGTTCACCATGCTGAAGAAAAAGGACCACGTAAACCGCAGTTGTACGAAGTTGATGATTCAGGAGATAAATTAATTCTTGGACAGAGATATAATCCATGATTTATAATTTTTTGATGCAGATTAAGTTGAGGAACAAGTGAAATCTCTTTACATGAAAAGATTTTTGTCATTTGTAACTTTTCAATTCTTTATATCAATAAGCCTGTTCGCTCAGAACTTATTGTCACCGGTTTGGAAAATCAGTTTCACCGATATCCAGGAAAAGGATGTTAATCAAATTATTACAACCGAATGGAAGGATGTTAATTTATTATTATCATGGGAAAGGCAGGACTATTTCTGGTTTGATGGAAAGGGCTGCATTGTTAATGAATTTTCTGTGCCGTCTAATCTGACTAATACAGAATTAAAGCTCTCAATTGGTTTGGATTGTGATATAAAAAGCATTTTCATTAATGGAAAATATATTGGTGGAAATTTACCAAATCAATTTTGGTCTAACCGCGGGTTGAAGCATGAATTCAATATTCCTGGTAATTATTTATTCAAAGACAAACAAAACAGAATTGTAATCTTTGTTTCGAATCTGTCATATACTGGTGGAATAAGTTGTAACCACTGTTCGATAACACCGCGAACCTCAAACTCAAATTCTGAAATTAAAATATCGATTCCAGTAAAAGATCACCTGTACTCTATTAATGAATCGAATTCATTCGATATAAAATATCTCTCATCACAAAAGGGAAAAATAAAATTATCTGTTGTTAATGATTTCCACGAATCATTCATACAAAAAGAATTTGATGTAAATCAGGGATCTGGTAATATTCAGTTTAATTTTGGTCAACTGATCTCCAAACCGGGATTTTACGAATGCATAGTAACCATGAATGATGGAGGATTTACTGCCGATGTAAAGTGGTTTGCACTCTCTCCTGAAAAAATTGAATGCAACAATGGTCCCGTCCCCCGATTTAAAGATTATTGGAATAAAACACTTGCCGAGTTGAAGCAGATAAAGCCGGAATTTAACCTTAGAAAAGTTGATAGTTTGTGTTCCTCATCCCGCGATGGTTATATAGTTGAAATGAAATCGTTAGGCGCATTAACAATTCGTGGCTATTATTTTGTTCCTAAAACCGGCGGAAAACATGCGGCTGTTTTACATGTTCCGGGTTACGGACAGGGTTACCAGGATCGCCGGATTTTTTTAGAAAACAGGGAAGATGTAATTGAAATTGCTTTATGCGTTCGCGGCCATGGAATTAGTGCTGATGTATTCAACCCAGGATTTGGTGTGCCCGGTATATGGGGTTATAAACTTTGCAGCGAGACTTAAATAGCATACCGCGCAATTTATATGGATTGTGTAAGAGCAGTGGAATTTTTATTAAATCGCCCGGAAGTTGATTCATCAAGAATTGGGGTTATGGGTGGAAGTCAAGGAGGCGGTTTAACTTTGGCAGTTGCCGGATTGTGCAGCGATAAAATAAAAGCCTGCTCATTCTTCGATCCCGGTCCATGTGATCCAAGAGATCATTTGCGAATCCGTTCTTTATGCGTTAGAGAATTTCAAAACTTTCTGAAATTTTATAATAACGAATGCACACTGGAAGATGCACTTAATGTGTGGGATCTGATTGACACAAAGGAATTTGCAGGGTGGATAAAATGCCCGGTCTTTTTTGTTACCTCATTATTCGACGATGATATCCCGCCCCACTTAGGATTTTCTGCTTACAATAAAATATCAGCACCAAAGAGTTTCAAAATATTTCCTGAACTTGGTCATCTGAACAACAAAGCTCATGATATACAAATGCAATTTCTTAAACATATACTGGAGTATTAAAATGAAAACATCTATCTCGTTTTTTTTATTGTTTGTATTTAGTATTGTCTGTAACGCTCAAAAACTGGACGGCAACTGGAAAGGTAAAATGAGTACACCAAACGGAGATATGGAATTACTTTTTTCTTTTAAAGTTAATGAAGCATTATTAAGCGGAACTGTTACTACGCAAATGGGAGCCATTCCAATTGAAAATGGAAAGATAAATGGAAACAACTTTTCTTTCGATGTTAATGCTAATGGTCAGGTTATAAGTAATACGGGTGTTCTGGAAGGCAACGTTGTAAAATTGAGCGCACCGATTATGGAAAAACCATTGGAGTTAACCAGAGTTGAAGAAAAAGCAAAGATTGATGGTAAATGGATTGGCAAAGTCAGCAGTCCGCAGGGAGAATTTGAATTAACATTTACTTTCAAAGTAGATGGTGAAAAATTAACAGGAAAAAATTCTTCTTCTATGGGTGAAATGGATTTGACTAATGGAACTGTTAATGGCAATGACTTCTCATTTGATATTGATATGCAGGGTATGAAGCTAACTCATAAATGCAAATATCTTGCTGATGATACTATTGAAGTAAAAGTGAATGTAATGGATCAGGATATGACAATGAAATTATCCAGAGCTGCTCAATAAATTTCCAAATATCTGTTCGAAGCATATATCTGTAACAGTTATTTTATTAATTCATATGGCAACGGTTTTTCAATATAATTTCTGAGAGACAAAATGAAAATTAGATTTGTTATAACTCTGTTAATAAGCCTGCTTCTGACTAACTCCAGAGTATTTTCGCAGGATCCGAATTTTTACATATTCCTTTCGTTTGGACAATCAAACATGGAGGGAAATGCGAGAATTGAAGATCAGGACAAATCAGTCGATGAACGTTTTCAGGTTTTGCAATCTGTTGATTGTGCTGATCTGGGTAGAGTAAAAGGACATTGGTACACTGCTGTGCCTCCTCTGTGCAGATGCAAGACAGGTTTAAGTCCCGCAGATTATTTTGGAAGAACATTAGTTGCAAACCTGCCGAAGAATATAAAAGTAGGAATTATTAATGTCTCCGTTGCCGGATGTAAAATAGAATTATTCGATAAAGATAATTTCCAGACCTACGCCTCTACAGCCCCATCGTGGATGACAAACATTATTAAAGAGTATAACGGAAATCCTTACGCGCACCTTGTTGAAATGGCAAGACTGGCACAGAAGGATGGAGTTATAAAAGGTATTCTTTTGCACCAGGGTGAATCAAATCCCAATGATAGTCTCTGGACACAAAAAGTAAAAAAGATTTACTACAATCTCCTTCAAGATCTTAATCTTGCACCTGATTCTGTGCCTCTGCTTGCAGGTGAAACAGTTAATGCAGATCAGGGAGGAGTTTGTGCCGGAATGAATTCTATAATTGCAAAACTTCCAGAAGTAATTCCTAACGCGCATGTTATTTCATCCAAAGGATGCTCTGACTCGCCGGACAATCTTCACTTCAGTGCTGCCGGTTATAGAAAGCTTGGATTTAGATACGGCTCAAAAATGATTTCATTATTAGGTTATGAATTAGCCAAGCCATCACCCGTGAAAGTTGAAGAAGGATTATTACAGGGAATATATGAAGATGGATTAACAGTTTATAAAGGAGTTCCGTTTGCAGCTCCGCCTGTTGGTGTGCTTCGTTGGAAAGCACCTCAGCCGGCAAAGAAATGGGATGGCATTTTGCAAGCAAATAAATTTGCACCAGGTCCAATTCAAAATTGGGGTTCTCCATCTGGTAAAAGTGAAGACTGTCTTTATTTAAACATCTGGTCTCCTGCAAAATCTGTTAATGAAAAGGTACCTGTACTAGTTTGGATTTATGGCGGAGGATTTAACGGCGGTTCTACATCCGAACCAAATTACAGCGGAGAGTTCCTTGCTGAGAAAGGTGTTGTTCTTGTTAGCATCGCATATCGTGTTGGTCAGCTTGGATTTTTAGCTCATCCGGAATTAAGTGCAGAAAATCCAAATCATGTATCGGGAAATTATGGTTTGCTGGATATGATTGCAGGACTTCAATGGATTCAAAAAAATATTGCTCAGTTCGGAGGTGATCCAAACAAAGTAACAATTTTTGGTGAATCTGCCGGAGGTATTGCAGTAAGTATGTTGTGTGCCTCTCCATTGGCTAAAGGATTATTTCACGGTGCTATTTCTCAAAGCGGAGGTTCTTTTGGTCCGCCAAGACCAACAACATTTCCCGGTGAAAATATGAAGCGACTTAGTGACGCTGAAAAAGCCGGTGAAAATTATCTTAAGTCTTCCGGATTTACATCAATTGCTGAACTGAGAAAAATAGAAGCAGAAAAACTTCCAGCAGTGCGTGGTCTCGCATGGCCAATCATTGACGGGTATGTAATTCTTGATGATCAATACAAGCTTTATGAGGAGGGCAAATTTAATGACCTGCCAATCTTAGTAGGTTATAATTCAGATGAGGGTGCTAGTTTTTCTCCTCCCAAAACGCCTGAAGATTATATCAAAAGTGTTCAAGCACGGTACGGAAAGTATGCAGATGATCTTGTCAAAGCTTATCCTGTTGGCGCAAACATCGTTCCCAAAACTGCACGTGATTTAGCGCGCGATGCTGCTTTCGGCTGGCAAACATGGAGCTGGGCACGTCTTCATGCCAGGAAAGGAAATACAAAAGCATTTTATTATTACTTCGATCAACACCCTGATTATCCTGAAGGATCACCAAAATTCGGAAGCGGTTCACCGCATGGTCAGGATGTTCCTTTTGTTTTTAAACATCTGAATCGAGCTGATCCAATGGCAATAAAATCTGATGATTTGATTTCTGAGGCGATGGCCAACTACTGGACAAACTTTGCGAAGAATGGAAATCCAAATGGTAAAGGTGTACCTGAATGGCCTGCCTTCAGTGATGAAAATTCAACTGTAATGTATTTTGGAAAGACACCTCACACAGGACCGGTGCCAAGTATTGAATCGCTAAAAGTTCTGGATGAATATTTTAAGTGGCGCCGCTCGGCAGAAGGTGAAGCTTGGGCAAAATAATTTTAAGAATGAAAATTTTTCTTAATTAGGATTACATATGAGATACATGATTTTTTTTGTTGCGATGTTATTAATGTTTGTTAATGAGAATATAATTGCTCAGCAACCTGCACAGGTAAATGTTGAGCAGGGATTGCTGCAGGGAATTGTTGTAAATGGAGTAACAGTTTATAAAGGTGTTCCTTTTGCTGCACCACCGGTTGGAAATTTAAGATGGTGTCCACCACAACCTCCCAAAGCATGGGAAGGAGTTTGGATAGCAGATAAATTTTCTGCCAACCCGATGCAGGTAATGGTAAACGGGTTGGGTCCATGGACTCCTGAATATCAACCTCAGGGAGAAATAAGTGAAGATTGTTTGTATCTAAATATCTGGACTACATCAAAATCAAAAAATGAAAAACTTCCGGTTCTGGTTTATATACCGGGAGGTGCATTCACTGGCGGCTCTGGAAATGTGCCTGTTTATAATGGTGAGAATCTCGCAAAGAAAGGCTTGGTTGTTGTTACTATTAATTATAGAGTTGGAATATTTGGATTTTTTGTCCATCCTGAGCTAACAAAAGAATCTGAACATAACTCATCGGGCAATTATGGATTGTTGGACCAGTTAGCAGCAATTGAATGGGTTAAGAAAAATATTTCAGAATTCGGAGGTGATCCCGATCGAATAACAATAATGGGTCAATCTGCCGGGGCAGCATCTGTACATTACTTAACAGCATCGCCGCTTGCCAAAGGATTATTCAATAGAGCAATTGCTCAGAGCGGATCTAACTACAAATCTGGCCCAACTGAAAAAATAACTTCTGCCGAACAAAATGGATTGATCTTTGCCAAATCGCAAAACCTTTCTTCGCTGGAAGAATTAAGATCCCTATCCGCTAAAGATTTATTGACATTTTCAGCTAACAAATTTCGATTCTCACCGATTGTTGATGGATGGTTCCTGCCTAAAAGTGTTGATGAAATATTTTTATCAGGTCAACAAAATGATGTTGCAACTCTAACCGGTTTTGTAGCGGATGAAGGAAGCTTTAACGACAATTATGGAAAACTTTCGTCGCAAGATTTTATAAATCGAGTAAAGCAACAAACAGGTACACTTGCTGACGAAATTTTAAAACTATATCCATGTGCAACAGAAGAAGAAAATAGAATTTCACAAAAAGAATTTGCATGCGATATATCAATGGTTTCGATGTTTATGTGGGCAAAACAACGTGAGAAAACCAGTAAAACAAAGACATACACATATCTGTTTATTCATCAGCAACCTGGAGAGACAAAAGAACGCTATCAAACATTTCATTCGTCGGAACTTCCATATGT
>DAIEQP010000213.1 GCA_027347805.1 Ignavibacteria bacterium
CCGATCTTATTGGTTCATATTTTCTTTTTATCATAGAAATAATTTTCGTGATATACTCAAGTGAAAATTCTGCAAAATCATCCTGCGATAAAAGTCCGCCCCAGGTATCAAAAATTTGAACAGCATTTACACCGGATTCGATTTTTGCGGAAAGATATTCGGCGACAGCAACAGCGAGCATATCAAGAAGTTTGTGAGCAGCTTTTGGCTGGTTGTAAATAAACTTTTTAATTTCTGAAAAGGATTTTGAACCTCCGCCTTCAACCATATATGTCATTAATGTCCATGGTGAACCGGCAAAACCAATCAAAGGAACTCTTCCATTCAATTCTTTTTTTGTAAGTGATATTGCGTCCATCACGTATTTCAAATTTTTAACCGGATCAATCATTTTAAGTTTATCAACATCGTTTTCGTTTCTAATTGGATCAAAAAACTTGGGACCTTTACTTTCAATCATTTCAAGATGCATTCCCATAGCTTCCGGGATAACGAGTATATCAGAAAAAAGAATCGCAGCATCAACACCTATTATATCAACCGGCTGAATTGTAACTTCAGCGGCAAGTTCGGGGGTTTTGCACATTGTTAAGAAATCAGATTTTTCTCTTACAGCTCTATATTCAGGCAGGTATCTGCCTGCTTGTCTCATAATCCAGATTGGTGTTCTTTCTATTTTTACTTTTTTACATGCACGTAAAAACAAATCATTTTGTAACTGACTCAAAAATCCTCCTCTAAGCTATATTATGTGATACATCATTAAATTTTACAATTGCCTCGGCTACACCCTGGATTGTAAATGTTTCGGGCACAATGTTAACAAGAACGCCATGATCAAACATAGCTTCTTCGGTAGTCGTTCCGATTGCACAAAGAATACTTTTACCAAAAAATTTTTCTATATCCGTAACATTCATCAATTTCAAAAAGTTGCTGAATGAAGAGGGACTTGTGAATATAAAAATGTTTGGATGCTTTTTCTGAATATGATGATATTCATTTTTTAATGCATGAAGATCATTTTCAACTACATCATAAATTGGAACAGAAAAAACCTGGGCACCGAGCTGCGATAAACCCATATTTAATTCTCCGCGGGCCAATGTTGAACCGGGGAGAAGAATATTTTTATTTATTAAATCAAGCTCGGAGAATTTATTAATTAGTCCTTTTGAACTAAACTCAGATGGAATCATATCAACCGAAAATCCTGCCGAAGCGCATTCATCAGCAGTGCTTTTACCTACAGCGGCAATTTTAATTTTAGATAAATCAAGACGCTTTGTTTTTACGATATCAGAAAATACTTCAACCGAATTAACGGAAGTAAATACAAGGTAATCAAACTTAGCAAACTTGGTTATTGCCTCATTCAAGTCCGAAGAATTAGTAACAGGTAAAATTTTTATAGTAGGGAAGTAAATTATCTCTGCGCCCCGTTCAATCAATAAATCCAATGATTTTCTGCATTCCAATCTGCTTTTGGTAATTAGAATCGTTTTGGTTTTAAGATCGTTCATTTTGCACGTGAATTATTATAAATATCATCCAATATTCAACCGGCTCCTGCTTTCAGTAAATCCTTTGCTAGTCTTTCTCCAAGTTTTTCAGGATTGGATTTACTTCCCCGCAGAGTTTTTCTAAAAGTTAAACTCCCGTCAATCGAGCCAACCACTGCTTCAATTGAAAGCTGATCATTCTTAACCTGTGCATAGGCGCCAATCGGAACCTGGCATCCTCCTTCAAGTGCTTTTAGTAATGCCCGTTCTGCTCTAATTGCTATAAATGTCTTTTCATTGTGAATTTTCATTACTGCTTTTTCTGCCGATTAATTTCCATTTTTAATTTCAATTCCCAAAGCTCCTTGACCAACAGCAGGCAGTATTTCCTTTTTTGGAATAATGGAAGAAATATGTTTAGTCAGTTTTAATCGTTCAACTCCAGCACGGGCTAAAATAATCGCATTCCAATTAGATTCTAAAAATTTTTTAATTCTAGTAGGAACATTTCCTCTTAGTTCTTCAATAATAATATCGGGGCGAAGATGCTTAAGTTGTGACCTTCTTCTTAAAGAACCAGTTGCTACAATTGCTCCTTCAGGTAAGTCTTTAATCTTTAAGCCTTTCTTTTTTGCAATCAAAACATCTTCTACCGGATGACGTTTTGTTACAGCGGCAAGTTTCAGCCCTTCTGGAATTTGAGTCTGAAGGTCTTTCAAACTATGAACAGCAATATCAATTGTTCCATTGATCAATTCATTTTCTAATTCCTTGGTGAATAAGCCTTTGTCGCCAATCTTTGAGAGAGCAACATCTAAAATCTTGTCACCCTTCGTATTTATAATTTTTATCTCAACAGAAATATTTTTGTTTTTACGTTCCAATTCATTTTTAACATGCTTTGCCTGCCATAAAGCGAGCTCACTTCCTCGGGAACCGATAATAAGTTTTTCTTTTTTCAATGTGTTTCCTTTTCCTGATTACTATTATTGGAATTATTACCAAGTTTAAAAAGTTCTTTTAGGATTAGAGAATTGGTGGTTACCTCTTTCGAATTATCTCCGGTTTCTGCATACTCACGCAATTTTACTGTCGGATTATGTAGTAATCTTCCTATCATTCTTTTTGTCATATCTTCAACTTTTGAATAATCCTCTTCGCTTATTTTGTGCTTCAGCTTATTAAGTTCATCCATTCTTATATCATCAAAGAAATTACGCATTGCTTTAATAGTCGGAACAACATCCAGAGCATTATACCATGAATAAAAGTTAATCATTTCCTCAATAATTATTTTTTCAACCAGCGGGATTTGTTCGCGTCGCTTTTGCATATTCTGGTCAACAATTACTTTAAGGGAATCCATATCATGATAAAATACTCCGTCAATTTCACGAGTGGCGGCATCAATATCTCTTGGAACAGCAATATCCATTATGACCATCATTGCACCGCGCCGTTTTTTAACAGCACTTCTAATTTCATCAGCAGTTAAAATTAAGTTTTCCGAACTTGTTGCGCTTATAATTATATCAAAATTGTAAATGTGTTCTTTTAAGAATTGAAATGGAATAATTTCCCCATGAACTTTAGCAGCAAGTTCTTCAGCTTTGGAAATTGTTCGGTTAGAAATTGCAATTTTACCAATACCTTTATCATGAAGGTGAATAGCGGCTAATTCGCCGGTTTCACCGGCACCAATTACAAGCGCAGACTTTTTATTAAGATTTGCAAATATTTTTTCTACTACCTGAACTGCAGCATAACTTACAGTAACCGCACCTTCGCCAATAGTAGTTTCTTTTATTGCACGTCTTCCAACTTTAATAGCTGTATCAAAAATTCTGCTTGAAATTGAACCGGAGAAATTAAGATCGCTTGAAATTTCAAACGCATCTTTTACCTGTCCTAAAATCTGGCTGTCGCCAAGAACCATTGAATCAATTCCGGAAGCGACAGAAAACAAATGTTTAATAGCACCACAGGAAAAAAAACGATTGAAATGTTCCGGTTTTATTCCAGCCACAGGTTTAAATTCTATCAGCTGCTGTATAAGAAAATCAGAATCAATTGTTCCGTCTTTTGGAAAACCGAATAGTTCTGTCCTGTTGCATGTAGAGATTACTACACCTTCAGAAAAATTGCCCGATTTAATTCTGTTGATGAGAGAAATTATTTCTTCACGGTTAAGATGAAGAGCCTCACGTAATTCTAAAGGTGAGGTTTTATGATTTAAAGAGATACCAACTAAATTCATTACTTACTTTTCAATAAAATGAGTGGAACGTTTTTGCAAGTGTGTTTGTAGCTATTAATGATACAATTGCAAATACGAATCCCACTAAAGAAAAAATTACGACTTTTTTACCGTACCAATCGGTAAAAGTCTTTCGAATAATTCCATAACCATAAACCAGCCAAACTAATAAAGTACCAACAAGTTTGGGGTCCATGTAGCTGAAATTAGGAAACGCTGCGGGCAACCATATTATTCCGATTGTAATTGCAACGGTTAATAGTATAAAACCGATGACAGCTGAAAAGTAGTTGAGTCTTTCCAGAATTTCCAAGCTGGGAAGGCGATCGAAGATTAATCCAAATTTATTCGATTTAATGTTTTTATATAGTGTCATATACAGCAATCCATACACTGCAGAAATTGTAATTCCTGAATATCCAAGCAAAGCATTTATCACATGCAGTCCCAGCAATCTATTTCTCAAGACTTCCGGCACAACGTAATTGTTTGTAACAAACAATGAGGAAATCAGCTGAAAGATTAGGGAAATAAGTAAAATAAACGATCCTGTTCCTCTTATATCTGTAAGTAATTCCAGCAGGAAATAGGAAAAACAAATAGAGAATGCTATTATGGAAAAAATCTCAAATTTACTTGTTATTGGAGGATGATCGTATTCAATTGTTCTTGCAAGTAAATAGAACAAATGAAGAAGTAAAGTGAGAAATAATGCAATCCTTTTTGCATTGCTTAATAATTTTTTCTCCCATAAAAAATCATAAAGATAAACTGCAAACGAACACAGGTAGAAAATGGGAAGAAGTATATTTATTGTAATTATTGTATTTAACATTAACAACTAATTTTCTTTATGCTAAGTTAAAAAAAATCGGAGAGTAAATCCTCGTATAGAACCGGGTAATTTGAGATGCCTAACAAACAGTTTAAAATAAAAAAGCCGCCAGAAGGCGGCTTCCGAATTTCAGTATATATCAATTGCCAAAGACATTTATCTTACCGTTGATATGTTTGCTCTTGTCTGCAATTTCTAACGTTAAAACTTTATTTACAATTACTTCTTTTACAATTCCAGGATGACATGTTGAGCAAGCTTTTAATTCAGCCGGTTGATGACCTGCTGGTGGAAGTCCGTGACATGTGCCGCATTTGCCCTCAGTTCCATCAACTTTTGTCCACTTTGGTGAATAGTTTGTTCCTGTCATCTTATCTGCTGTGTAAATAAACGGATAATTTGAATTTGCTTTAGAGAATTCAAAATTTCCATGGCAGTATGTATTTGCACATGTATTATTTGAGAAGTTATATGAAGCTTTCGATACTCCAGAATTAGTAAAGTTACCAAATATAACTTCTGCTTTTTGTGAATTATCAAGATGCCCAGCAGCATATAATGAAGTTGGAACAGTATGACATTCACTGCAGGCAACATTGTTCATGGCTGTTAACCCTGTAAGGTGAATGGTATGTGCACCAACACCGGGATCGGTTGTTGCCGTAGCATTATTTAATGCTTTTGGCGGTGCAACCTGATTTGTATTTGCAAAATCGCCATGACATGTATTACATGCTTCAGGTCCTCCTGAATTTTTATGACAGTTATTACAGGTTGGGCTTGAAACTCCGCCGGCATAGTTTGCACCATGACACTTCGTGCAGTCTTTCATATTCCAATTATTCTTTGCGATATATTTTCCATGAAAATTTCCTGAAGCAGGATTTTTAACATCTGCAACTGCGACTGCGTGAATTGAAATTGATGAGTGACAATCAGTTGATGCACAACTAACCTTCGCAGTTCCACCATTTAAATCGGATGAATGACATTGACGGCAGCCGTAAAAATTATCACCGGCTGTATTATTCATTAATATTTTGCCATGAAAACTTGCAGATGATTTTAAAAGCACTTCAGGACCATGAGTTCCTACTTTAGTGGGAACAACTATATCGTCCCGGAGTTCACTACATCCTGCGGCAATCAAACCAGTTAATAACAAAAAAAGAAAATAAATTTTATAAGATCTCATATTTTATCCAGAGATTGAATTATTATTTATGACAGTATCCGCAAAATCCAACACCATGAATTCCACCTGGGCGGGCATTTGCATCAGTATGACAAGAATAGCAAACTGAATTTCTATCAGTATGCCAGTCGCCTCGTTCACCGGTTTTCATGAATCCTGCTTTGTGAGTTTTAGGATTGGTTCCTTTTATTCCATCATTATCATTATGGCATAAGATGCAGGTTGCGTCTCCGCCTTGAATATCATGACAGGAAGCGCATGCTTCGATATCTCTTCTTGCAAGAATTGCATGTTCGCCACCGCCGCTTCCCACACCAATTGTTTTAAAGTTAGGCAATCTGTGAGATTGTGGCATCATTCCTTCCATTGCATAATCTCCACCGGATGTTGTATGACATTCGGCACAGAATGATTCTGTCTGATGGCATGTCTGGCATTCGGAAGATTTTCCTTTTGCTTCAATACCATGAGTAAATCTAAAATTCAAATCATGAATGCGATTTATATTTTGTTGTTTTGTATTATCAACAAAATTATGAGGCGAATATGGTGCAACAAAATTTCTTGAAGAATTATTTTCAGTAATCATTGTTGTTCCAACATGGCATGATTCACAGAATGAATTATCATGGCACATCTGGCATTCGGCATTAGGTTCATTAGATTTGAATTTATGCGTTTTTAAGAAGGATACTCCTTTATGATTTTGCGGTAACAAATTCACTGTTGAAGTGTGGCATGTTTTACATTCATTAGAAGCCACGGAATTAGTGTTGTGACAAGTATAGCAAACTGCCATTGATGGATGAGCTTCTTTAGCTTCAACACTATATGCTACATCTGAAAGACCTTTATGGCATGACTGGCATGTTACATCAGGATTTCCAAGATGGGCTTTATGATTGAAAAACAATTCTGATTTTTTACTTATAAGAGGTTGATAATTTTCACCTATATGACACATTGAGCATTGTTTATCATCGTTAACATCATGACAGGTTGCACAGACAGATTTTTCAGGAAGGAGACGATCTTTTAAAGATGTGCTTTCTGAAGCTTTTGTATGGCAACCGGCACAATCTGTAACATCTTTATGAACAGCATGAGAAAACTTAATTATATCTTTGTTGGATTTAGTTTCTTCATCGCCGTTGGCACTAAATGCTGCAATTGTAATGAAACAAATTAAAATAACAGAAAGGGCAGCATAAAATATTTTTATCTTCATAGTTTTCTAAAATTTAGTAGTAAACCAATAATTTATTTTGAAGAGGAATCTGAAATCATCACGATATATTTCGTTGTTGGAAAACTGTGTCTGAAAATCAAAAGACCAGGTTTTCCATGGACGCAGATTAACACCTGCAAGCACAGATGTAATATTATTTGTTTCAGAATCCTTAGTAAGTTTGTACGACGTGTATGAAATTCCAACAGATGGAGTTACAAGTCCATCTCTATAACTTTTAGCCAGATATAGAGAAATGTTATCGAGTTCTCCGGCATAACCAAAACTCTTTCTAAAACTTATGCTGCCAATTCCTGTGTAAGCACCTAATGTTAAGCGGGAAGAGTTTTCTTCCTCGTATTTAACGTACCCGTACTTTCCAAAGAATGTTAAATCAGAGTTGTATTTATAATCCAATCCGCCTTCATATTCTTCTGTATGTCCAAAATCGAAAACTGAGAAAATTGAATTGTAGCGGATTTTAGGTTCGCGC
Source organism: Ignavibacteria bacterium (assembly GCA_027347805.1). Lineage (GTDB taxonomy): Bacteria > Bacteroidota > Ignavibacteria > Ignavibacteriales > Melioribacteraceae > Stygiobacter. The sequence continues at coordinate 7,511 of DAIEQP010000213.1, forward strand.
CAGTTGAAATAACCTGTGATTCCAATATCTTCTGTAGCCCAGTATTTTCCAGTAGCTTCAATTTTTGATGTCTCATTGTAATTTAAATCATATTCGTAAGCTGTAGTAATATCCAGCAATCCCGGTAATTCATAAGCTGCTTCACCGGAAAGAAATTTGAATTGATTTGAATTCTGTTGGATGAGAAGCGTAATAGGATCCAGGTTCTCGTCTAATCGTAATGCATCGTAATCCATCGGTTTGTAATTTTTATCGTAAAAACTAACAGCGAGATTAAGATGATCGACAGGATTAGCATCGAATCTTGCGCCTAAAACATTATTGTCGCCAAGATCTTTAAGAAACTCTAACTTTTGATATGCAGGAAGATTTCCTCCGAAAAATCCTGTTAGAGCATATTTGTCATATTTTACTTTAACATTAATACCATCAAATAAACCACCGCTAACTGGTGCAAACAATGGCTGCCTGCCAAGTTTGATTGTAACCATGTCGAACAAATCGCGAGCTTCGAGATATAAATTATAGAAACGTAATCTTGGGTCGCTATCGAGAGGAACGCCGATATTACTTTCGAAATTTACTCTTGTTCGTAGAGAAAATTTATCGTAATTAAAATTAAAGTTAAGTGCTTCGGTATTTCTAAGGTACGCATCAGATTTTTGCAGATTATCGTAACGCTGAAAACTGTAGAAAGATGAAGTGATTCTGCCGTTTAGATTCTGGGCAGAAATCATAAACGGCAGTATAATTAAAAAACTTAGGATGATTTTTTTCATTTGTTATCCCATTGAAAGATTAGCCTTTCGGAACTTTATGAGCGATCTTTGCCCACATTTCGTCAACTTTAAATTCTTTGTGAGTTGGACTTTCAGCATTGTGGCATTGTGAACAAAGTTTAGCTTTATCATCTAAAGCTACCAATCCTTTTTTCTTTGCTTCTTCAGGATTTTTCATCACTGCCATTGATTTATAAGCAGAACCTGGTCCATGGCAAGTTTCGCATTGAACGCCATCTTCCATTTTAAATTTAGCACCAAGCAATGCTTTATCAACATCATTACCGCTTACATGGCATTTTAAGCATTCTTTTGCTTCGGCAGCTTTACCTTTGATTCCTTTGTCGGCTGCAATTTTATCAGCTTCAGGAGTCTGTAAAGTTTTGAATGCTTGAGCATGTTTGCTTTCCTGCCAGATTTTTAATTGCTGTCCGGCTTTTTCACTTTTATGGCACATACCGCATACTTGTGTACCTTCGTATCCAAAAGGCTGAGCGAATGTAGAACCAGGTAATACTAAATAAAGAGCAACAGCAAAAACCACAACTACTGATAATCTTTTGAACATATATCCTCCATGAGGTTAAGATTATATAATTATTGTTATTAAATTGTATAAAAGAACGTCAAACTCTTGTTTTAATATAGCCCAAATCGGTTAAATAGGCAACCAATCTTTTGAGCATTTTTTTATCGCTTTTTAAGATTTTGCTTCATTTACGCTTAAATTGAGCTTTTGTTCAAGCCAATTTCTTAATTCGTAATCATTATCAATTTCATGCTGTATTATTGAGTCCGGATTAAGCCCTTTCTTCTCAATTGCGGATGTAAAGAGCCAGGTCGCATTACTTACTTTTTTAGAATCTCTTTTTCCGGATTTGTACTCTTTCCATTCCAGTACCACTTTTCTAAAATGTTTTTCGTGATGGTGGCGGTAAGTATGAAGTGACATTTTACCATCAATCCAAGTTAGGCTCATTGGATATTCATGAGGATGGAAGATGACGAAGAACCAATGCCAAACAATAATAGCAAGAGTAGCAAGAATTGCTTCATAAAAGTGAATTAACTCGCTAACTTTAATTAACCAGACCGGGGCCCAATCTCCAACAATAGTAGGGAACCAAAGGATGAAACCGGTGATACCCATTACAATTGTTCCCCAAATTAAAGCCCAGTATTCAGCTTTTTCTGTATAATCATACTTTCCGAATTTTGGCTTTTCTTTAATAACCCTTAAATAATAAAGCACATTATCTCTTGCTTCAAGTACATCATTCCATGTTGGAATTAAATTAATCAATACATCTCTTCCGCGGGCAGTAAATAACAGATAACCAAGATGATATACTCCGGTTACTATCATTACAACTGCAGCTGTGCGGTGAATATATTGGCGAATTGTTTCGGTCATGCCAATTGTATGAATTAACTCTGCCCACCAGCTGTTCGGGTATTTTAATGCAAAGCCGGTAAAAGCAAGTATAATAAATGAAGATAACAAAAAGTAATGTTGAACAACTTCATTTTTTGTGAATCTTGGAATTGTAATATCATTTTCCTGATGTTTTCTTTTCTTGCTTACTTCATATACAAATATCAGGAAGTTATGTAAAACCATTCCGCCTATTACAGTTACAATTATCCAGAAATATACATTTGCAACAACGTCTTCAATTTTTGAAGCTTTAGTATCCTGTGATTTATGAGAATAACTTTGAGAAAAAGTTTCTGTTGCAGTTGCATGACATTTTCTACAAGTAGCTGTTACATTGTTTTTGTTAACAGTGGATGCTTGATGAGATTTTGGAAGAATACTGTGAACACCATGACAGTCAATACACATTGCGGCTTCTTTATCACCTCGCATAACAGCAAGACCATGATAACTATCCTGATACTGTTTTACATTTCCTGATTCAACACCGTAACGTTCAGCAATTCTTGGATTAGTATGACAAACCACACAAGTTTTTTCCTGAATAATTTTTACTTCGTTTTTCTTATCCTTTGTATTTACTGCATCAATTCCGTGCTCGTTGTGGCAATCATTACAAACTGGAGCTTCTCTAACACCTTTCTTGGCTCTAATCCAGTGGATGGAGCTTTCATATTCTTCCTGAATCTTTTTATGGCACTGGCCGCATGTTGCCGGAACATTATATGCTGAAATTTTTGATCCCTGCTGAACGCGGTTTTTAATATCATGAACACCGTGACATAAACTGCAATTTGCCGCCTCTAATTTTCCTTGTTGAACGAGTTTTCCATGCACTGAATGAGAATACAAAGCACCAGGATCTTTAACCCCGAATCCAAATTTTTCTACAAGTTTCGGATTGTCGTGACATTTTCCACATGTTGCGGCAAGGTTTTTTGGATAAACTGAACTAGAAGGATTCTTAACTTTTTGAATGTTGTGCGAACCATGGCAATTCCAGCATTTAGCAGCTTCATCAATTCCTTCACTTAAAGAAATTCCATGAATACTTTCTCGGTGTTCTTTTGCAATTGCAGAGTGACAGATATAGCAGTCTGCCTTTTGTGTTTCTTTAATATTTTTAGGATGATTTGCTAAATTGTTTGAAATATAATTATGGCAATCGGCACATTGTAAATTTTTATGAACTGTTGATGGTAGTGTAAGGCGAATATCAACTGCTTTGTGACAGCCAAGGCAAACATTTTTCTGAACAGAAACAGAATGATAATTATTTGCCATCACCATGCTCGAATGACATTTCTGGCAAATGTTTTTCACTTTCAACGAATTAATTACCGGTGGTTTTTGAACATCATGAGTTCCGTGACATTTTTTACAGTCAGGTGGAGTTTTTACTTTGCCAACTAATCGATGGTGAATATCGCTTTTTACAGACTGCATTTTATCGTCGTGACAGGTTTCGCATTGAACCTTTTTAATTTTATTTTTATTGTCTGCATGACTTTCGTCAACAATATCAGCATGGCAATCCTGGCAGCTAATTGCATCATTATGCACTGATTTCTGAATAAAGTTTTCGTGACAATCCAAGCAATTAAACTGCTGAGCTGAGATAATATTTAAACTCAAGAGGTAAAAAACTGATATAGCGATCAGAAATTTATTTAAACGCATTACTTCTCCATACAAAAATTATTGATACAAGAATATCATTGAGTATATGATTAAAATAACTAATGAAATACCAATAGTGAGCGCGGTAAAACCAAAAATCCTGGCAATTCTCTCAAGTCTTGGATCGGGAGCGTCGCCTAATTTTGCCTGAAGTTCTTCATTACTCATTATCTGCTCAAATTCCCGCGGTCTGTCTTCTTTTAATTCATCAATATGAACTTTGCCTGTGAATATTACGGTATCAATAGGAAACTTATCAGGTCTGAAATGAGTATTGAAAAAATGATATGTAAAAATAAAACCAACTGCAAGCAGTGCTTCATCGCTGTGAATAATTGTTGCTATATTTACAAACCAACCTGGTATACCAAGACTTGTAAAAAATTCCGGAAACCAAAGCATCAAACCACTAGCCCCGATAACAGCAACGCCCCAGAAGACAGCCCAGTAATCAAATTTTTCCCAGTAAGTCCATCTACCATACTCAGGTCTTGGCCCTTTGCCAATAAACCATTTTGTTGTTGCTATTAATTCTTTTAAATCGGTTTTGTTTGGAACAAGAGAGTTTTCACCTTGGAAGAAATAAGTAAAGGAAATTTTCTTTTCTTTTTTCTTTCTTACAAGATAAAAAATATGGAGACCGAAATAGATAAAAGTAACAATTGCTGCAAAACGGTGGATAAATCCTGTAACTTTATATCCGCCAAGCAGATTTGACAGAATCTGGAAAATACCTACTCCAGAAAATTTGATTATCATTCCTGTAATAGCTAGAGAAATGAAACTGGTTATTACTAGCACATGTAAGAACCGTGAGTAGGAATCAAATCTTTCGTAATATTTTCCTTTAGTTTTTATTTCATTCATCTGATTTTTCACTTTCCTTAATTTTTTCTCGAAGTCTTTTTCTTTCTTTTAA
>DAIEQP010000246.1 GCA_027347805.1 Ignavibacteria bacterium
ATATACATAAACATTATACTGAATTGTTAGGTCAGGGGGATGCAATTCTTTACGGCAGAACTACATATGAACTTATGGAATTTTGGCGAACCCTTTTAAAAAATCCTTCCGAAGATAAATCAATGAATGACTTTGCTGCGGCAATAGATAAAATTCCGAAAATAGTTTTCTCCCGCACGATTAAAAATGTAGAGTGGGAAAGTGCTGCATTGGCGAAAAACGACTTAAAAGATGAAGTGTTAGAGCTCAAGAAATCCCTCGACGCCGGCAGTAAAGATATTCTTGTCGGCTGCCGCAGTTTAATTATTCAGCTGTTAAAACTTGATTTGATTGATGAATTCCAGCTTTGTGTTTATCCTGTTGTTGCAGGAAGCGGCATGCAGCTGTTCGAAAACTTTAATCACAAAGCCATCTTTAAACTTATCAAAACTAAAATCTTAAGCGGCGGTGCAGTAATTCTTTACTATGAACCGCGAAAAGGTACCAGAGCTGATGACAGCAATTTGGTTGAAAAGCAGAAATTCACTTAACCGTTTCCAAAGATGTCATGGCCCTGCCATGGCAAAGACCGCAGTCTTCAAAATATTTCTTCTTTACTTTTCTCTGCCCCGTATAAACATTCCGAAATACAAAAGCGCAAAATCACTTCAATTAATTATTAACATAAACAACAGGCTGCCCGAATCATCAGAAAGAATATTTACAAAAATGATTAATTCTTGACATTATGTCTCATTTGAGATAATTTAAGACTTAATCTATAACAACTGTCATATTAATATTAGCATTGACTGGGAAATAAACATACAATCAGGATTCAACCTGAATTAATCAAACCATTCATCGGGTTTTATGAATAACATTATTCTCACTTTAATAACCTCTGATATTTTAACTACTGTTGCAGCTTACATGTCGGTTTCAAACCTGATTGACGCTTTATTAATAATCCTGATACTTGCTCTTTTCTATGTGATCAGAAAATTCGAATTGAACAGGCGCGCACTTAAATTAAAAGCTGAACGAAATGAATTTCTTTCCGGTGTACTTAATAATGCTCCGCTCGCTATTCTTATTACCGATAATGAAGGCAAAGTGACCGACGCTAATGAAGTATTTGGAAAGGTTTTCGGTTATACAAAGGAAGAAATTGCAGGACAAAAGGTTGATGACTTTTTGCGTAAAGATACTTTGCCCGGCGAATCCAGCAATAATATTTACAGTGAAAACGAAGAACATAAAAAAATATACCAGATATGCAGAAGATTGACTAAAGATGATGAACCAGTTGATGTGGAACTGCATACTTCACCCAATTATATAGGGGAAGATCAGCTTGGCTATATTCTTTTTTATAATGATATATCTAAAAGACTGAAAGCAGAATCGGCATTAGAAATAACAACCAGGAATTATCATAATATTCTCGATACACTTGAGGATGCTTATTTTGAAGCAGGATCGGATGGGGTTTTAACTTACGTAAGTAAAAAATTTGTCGAGGCAACTAAGTATAACAGCAAGGAAGAACTGATAGGCAAACACTTCAGGCACCTTGTCGCAAGAAATTCTGTCGCTGTATTCTTTAAAGAATTTAAGAAGATCTATCAAACAAATAAACCTGTTGAACCTTTCGATTTGAAATATATAACTAAAGACGGCCAGGAATTTTCAAGCGAAATTGTAGTTTCACCTATTCTTGAAGATGGTAAAGCAGTAGGCACACGTGGTTTGATAAGGGATATTTCAGAAAGAGTAAAAGCTTCGGAAATATTGAAACAGGCGAAGGAAGCAGCAGAACAGCATGCCTCAGAACTGGCATCCATCAACCGGGTTGCAGAAAAAGTAAGTTCTTCACTTGGTCTGGAAGAGATTTTAAGTTCAGTATGCAAGGAACTTGCCGCAATATTTCCTGTGAGGAACGCTGGTGTATCTCTTATAAGTTCCGACAGGAAAATGCTCGAAGTGCTCGCCTTTCATTCGATCAATCCGAATGATGAAATACATACGGGAAAATATTTAAATCTGGAAGGTAATGTAGAAGCAAAACGGCTACTTGAATCAAAACAGTCTATTGTTGTAAGAAAAGCGAAATCAGATCCAAGAACGAAACCTGTACATGACCTAATAAAAGGACCTGGAAAAAGTTCAATAATAATTGTTCCGCTTGTTTCCAGAGGTGAATCAATTGGTGTGATCGGAATGACGGCAAAAGACCCGGATTATGATTTTAAAAATACTGAGATCGAGTTAGCCGAAACGATTGCCAGCCAGATAGCATCTTCTGTTGAAAATGCAAGGCTGCATGCGAAAACCGAGCAGGCACTCGATGTAGCTGAACGTGATCTTGAAATCGGGCGGCAGATACAATCTGGATTTTTCCCGAAGGACCTGCCGGAAATTCCGGGGTGGGAAATATCAGCTTTCTTTAAAGCTGCAAGGCAGGTATCAGGTGATTTCTATGATGCGTTTGAGATAGGCGATAGAGGATTTTATGCAGTTGTTGTCGCTGATGTATGCGACAAAGGCGTCGGCGCAGCTTTGTTTATGGTACTGCTCCGGTCTCTTATCCGCTCATTCAGTGAACAGAACCGTGATGAAACTGATGTAGAAAAATTACTCGATTATATTGCGACCAATGTAAATAATTACATTTGCAATACGCACGGGCAATCGAATATGTTCGCAACGTTAATGTTGGGTATTCTGGACGCATCAAATAATAATCTTTATTATGTGAACGGCGGACACGACGCACCTTTATTAGTAGATGAAAATGGAAACTGTAAAACTAACCTCGAGCCGACTGGACCCGCATTCGGTTTTACAACCGAACTTACTTTAGAAATCGGCAAAGTTGAGTTTGTGCCGGGTGATATGCTAATTGTTTTTACAGATGGACTTACAGAAGCTAAAAATTCATCCGGTGAATTTTATTCCGAGGAAAGATTAAAAACACAGTTAATGAAAAGATGGTGTTCAGCTTTCAGCGCAGTAAAATTCCTCGAGATCGACGCAATTTCACATATCGGCAATTACAGTCAGTTTGATGATATAACACTAGTTGCTTTACGCAGAAATTCCGTTAATCAAACTTTTTGTCACTCGATGTCGCTTAAAGCCGAAATGGATAATCTTCCATCATTCAGAAATTTTGTTGTTGAAGCCTGCAGGCAGTTTAAAGTGAATGAAGATATAACTGAGACTCTTAAACTCGCGGGGGACGAGATCAGTTCGAACATTATTATTCACGGGTATAAAGGCAGGCAGCCTGGCGATATAAATATTCAGATGTCCATTCATCAGAATGAGTTGAATATCAAAATTTCTGATACAGGCAATACATTCGATCCAGAAACACTGGCACCTCCCGATCTTGAAGCTGAAATAGATGACCGGCAGATTGGCGGACTTGGAGTATTCTTCGTTAAAGAGATGGTGGATGAATTAAGTTACTCATCTGTCAATGGTGTGAACACAACCTGTTTAAAAATGAAATTATAATTTATTAATCAGAAAAGAGAGAGCAATATGGAAATCTCATTAAAGCAGATAAATAGCGTGAGCGTAATTAGCATTGAAGGGGAACTCGATGCTAAGTCGGCACCCGAGTTAACCAGTTTTTTTAACCGGCAGTTCTCCGAAGGTCATGTAAATTTTGTTGCCGACCTGCGTGGACTTGCTTATTCGAGCAGTGCGGGAATAAGATTCTTTCTTGGTTCTGCAAGGGATGCAAGGCAGAAAGGGGGCGATTTAAGAATAGCAGCTGTACAGCCGCAGGTTGAAAAAATTTTTAAGCTCAGTAAATTCGATAAAATTGTTCAGGTCTTTATTTCAGTCGATGAAGCAGTAAACAGCTACAATCAATAATTCGAATCGGTATTCTGATAATAAAATAACTTAATAAAGGAGACTCAAAATGCCGGGTACGGAAAAACGTGTTACGCTTGTTATCGGCTCAGGTGCTATTAAATGCGCCGCGTCAATTGGAATGTTTCAGGCATTATCGGCAAATAATATAAATGTAACCCAGGTGGTGGGCTGCAGCGGCGGTGCGATATACGGAGTAGGAATCGCTTCTGGAATGTCTCTTGAAGATATTCAAAAGGCATCAGAAGAAACCTGGCATAAGGATATGATGCAGGGCTATATCGAGAATCTGAAAGCTTCCAAAGACGGAACGCTGAAATTCGATGAACGCAGCGGAATGGTTGACGACACATACTTGAATAATAAACTTCGGAAGATCTGCGGTGAGCAGTCATTCGCGGATCTTAAACTTCCTTTTATTGTAGTTGCCACAGATTTATATACTGGTGAACCGGTTGAACTGTCTGAAGGAAAAATTTTTGATTCAGTTAGAGCGAGTCTCGCGATTCCTCTTATCTTTCCCCCGTGGGAAATTAACGGACGGCTGCTTGTTGACGGCGCAGCGTCAAATCCTCTTCCTATCGATATCGCAATTCAGCGCGGTGCAGATGTGGTGATAGCAATGGGTTTTACAATTGATTATAAAAACAGGTTCAGATCGCTTACAGCGGTACAGGAACAGATGACAAGTATATATATGAACAATATTTTTAAGTACTCATTCGCGTTTAATACTCTCGCGCATCATTCCGAAATATTTACAATTCTTCCTGAATTCGACAGCAATGTTTCAATGTTTGATATACATAAACTTCCCCATATTATTGAAAGGGGCTATGAAGCAACTATCGAACAGCTGCCGCATATTAAAAGGCTGCTCGAAGCTGATTGAATATTGAAATAAGAAATTAGAATTCAGAATAAAGAAGCAAGTATCCTGATGGAAGGGAAATAAAGAGCCGTAGTAAGCTGAAAATTTATATTGAATATATAACCAATATATTTTAAGTTGAAACCGGGGATACCGCATACTTTTCTATTGACCCCAATAATAGAAATATAAGTTCTACCATATAAATAGTTAGTTCTTCATTAAGAAAATTCACACAAAAAATAATACACGCTGATGCAGGCGTAATGGTGGATGTTTTTAATGAATACTGTAAAGCTATTTTACCTTTTGCTATAAGAAAAACATAAATGCAGTTGAATCAAATGCAGCAATATCATGCTTCAAATTAATGGAGGATATATGAATAAGTTAGTTGTTAGCGCTTTTGTTGTTCTATTATTGATGACAACAATTTTGTCTGCTCAAAATGGATTTGTATTGCCTAAGGGATGGCATGCAGCAGGCAGTAAACCGGCAGAATTCGAAATGGGAATTGACAGAACAACTTATCAAAACGGTAAATCAAGTGTATGTATTAAATCGAAAGATCCAAAAGGGAATGACTTCGGAACAGTAATGCAGTATATAGTTGCCGAGAATTATTTAGGGAAGAGACTGAAATTATCCGGTTATATTAAAAGCAGCGGAGTGGAAGGATGGTGCGGAATGTGGATGAGAATCGATGGTGAATCAGGACTGCAGCTGGGATTTGATAATATGTCCGGAAGATCAATTAGAGGAACAAATGATTGGAAAAAATATGAAATAGTTTTGGATGTGCCTTCAGCAAGTAAAGCAATTGCATTCGGAGTTTTACTTGGCGGTAAAGGAAAAGTCTGGTTTGATAATATGAAAATTGAAGAGGTGGATAAATCAGTTCCGGTAACAAATCTAATGAGAGAGATGAGTAATCTAAAAGAACCTGTTAATCTGGATCTGGAAGAATAATTAAGGAATGTGAGAATACCCGGAAGGAATGTAAACAGGATCGATTAAAGCAGCTTTATAGAACCTTGCTTAACCTTAAACGGAAATTAAAAGGAATGTTGTTGCAATAAATAAATTAATTTGAGGCAAAGCATGAATTACCTTATACTTTCATTAGTTTGGGTGGGCTACTGTGCTTTACATAGTTTCTTAATCAGCATCAGTTTAACAAATTATTTGACCCGTGTATTAAAGAACTACTATGCTTTCTACAGACTTTTTTATGTGTTATTCTCTTTAATATTACTTGTAGTTGTAATCAATTATTCAAATGACATTGATAAAGAAATAATAATCACATATGCGCCCCCCTGGTCAATAATTCGTTATGTAATAATGTATGGTTCGCTTCTAATGTTTTTCTGGGCATTCTTCTTTAATTATGATTCACTTTCATTTTTCGGAATTCGCCAGATACTAAATTTCGGTAAGGTTAAAAATATCAATCCCTCCGAGGCGCTGAAAAAGAATGGATTATTAGGAATAACAAGACATCCGATGTACCTGGCGCTGATTCTATACTTATTGTGTCAAAACTTTAGAATGGCAGATATAGTTGCTAACATAATTTTAATCAGCTATGTAATAATTGGGACAATATTAGAAGAGAAAAAACTTGTTCTTGAATTTGGCGATGCCTATGTCAAATATCAGCAAGAAGTGCCGATGTTAATTCCATTTACAAAATAAAACCAAAACAGTATGATTGAATATGTCAAAGGTTACTTAAATATGATCAGAATGAAAATGAAAACAGGATTTCTATTAGTGCTTCTTATTATCCTGTTCTGTTTCAGCTGCGGTGACGAAATTAGTCAGTCTGGAAATAATGCTTCATATGGGCTTTATCTCCTTAAGGATACATTACTAATTACATCTGAAGCAAAAAAAATCGCACTCGCAAATTTGGAATTACAGGATGCGCCTATAATAAAACTCGATGATGTAATTGAGTATAAATGGGATGAGCAGTTAATCAGTATAACCAACGATGCATCTGCCAGATTCAAAGGGGTTGAGAAGAAAATAAAATCCATATATGGATTGCCGTTTGTCGTTGTTGCAGGTCAGCAGAAAATCTACCTTGGAAATATTTACCCAATGTATTCTTCATATATGCATGAAGATTTGCCCTCTATTAATGTTGCTCCATTTCTAGAGATGAGAATATTGAGAGCACCTATGCAGAGTATCCAAGACAAAAGAATGGATGAAAGAATTTATAATGTGTTGGCAGCTAATAATAAACTGAAAAAATGAAAACAAATTTAACCGCGGAATATTATATGAAAAACAGAAATGCATTTATAATATTAATGTTCTTCGCTTGGGTTTTTCAACTTAAGGCAGACGATCTAAAATTAAAAGACTATGTAAAAAAGGAAGCAGAAAAAGCAGCAAAAGAAAACAAAATGCTTGTTATTGAATTCTGGGCTCCATCATGCAATCCTTGCATGGCATTAAAACGGGATATTTTTGAGAACAAATTGCAGGTTGAATTAATACACAAATATTTTTCCGTTTTACCTTTTTCACCGGCAGATTCAATCTATAAACCGCTATTTAGCTTTTACAATCTTGAATTCCAGTCGTCAATAATCTATGTGGATAAGCAAGGCAATGAGATTGACAGGACAATTGGATATAATGGCGACAGGGATATTTACATGGGTTTGATGCAGGAAATTCTCAAAGGAAGAAATGTTTATACTGATGTTTTGAGAGAGTATAACAAAGACAGTTTGAATCTGCAGAACTGTTTTATTATGGCAAAGAAATTAGCATCAAGATATGAGTATGATGAAGCTTCAAGGTTATTTAACAAAATTCTGCTCGCCGATCCGGCAGACAGGCAGGGTATGCGCATTGAATCGCTTTATAACGTTGCAGAGATCGAATTTATAAAAACAGGCAGTCTCAAAAAGATGAGAGAGTTTATTGAACTTGTGACAAAAAATTATTTTGCACCTAAAGCTTACGTATATCTCATAAACGATTTAATAAATAAAAAAAATAAATCAGAATGTATTTCTATTTGCGAATCTGGATTAAAAAATTATCCCAATAGCTGGGAAATACTTAACAAATATGCCTGGGCAATCTGCTCATTTAAAATCAAAGATCAATATCCGAAGGCACTATCGCTTGTTCAAAAATCAATTTCAATAAACCCGAGCAGACCAGGAACACATTCAACCGAATCATGGATCTATTTTGAAATGGGTGATAAACAAAAAGCAATTGAATCTGTCAAAAGAGCTATTGATTTGTTCCCCGACAGGGGATTTTTACAGGATCTAAAAACATTCGAGGCGAAGTAAAGAATAATTAACAAGCTCTATTTAATTTGTTAAAAAAATTTTAAAATTAAACTAACCGCAGACTTTGAATGGGAAGTTCTGGTATCAAATTAAAGGCAGCAGTTTTCTTTTTTCTATTTTCAAATTTGACTCTCATTGCTCAGACTGAATCAGAGAGAGATAAAAGACCCGGGGGAATATTCCTGCAGGCAGGTGGTCCAACATTAATAGGAATTAACTTCGATTACCATTTAAATAATCTTCTGGATATTGATTTTGGATTCGGATTAAATGCCTCTGTGCAGTTAGGTATTAAATATCATCCGTTGGGAAATAAAACAAACACTATTATTTTCCCATATACAGGTTTTTATGGTGAATTAATTCGTGAGATTAATATTTTTGGCGGAGATACCAAAAGCACAATTGGATTCTACATACCGTTTGGAATAGAGATTTATGTATACAATGGTTTAACGTTTTCGGCAGAAATCGCATATAATAATACCAGGCAAAATTTTGGTCAGCTGAATACTGAAAAAGTAAATTATGCGTTCAGAATTGGATATCATATAAAATAGTAAAATTTGTTTATGAGCCGAACGCAGGATTACAGAAACAGAATATTATTTAATCGGAATTAAAAAGAGAGATATCAATGAAACATAAATCGAAGCTATTACTGATTTTAATTTCTCCAGTATCAATATTATCAAATGGAATTAATGCTGCCGGTTACGAAATATCGGGCGGTACCATTAAGCACTTTGAAAATTTCTCCTCAAAATTTATTTCACCTCGGAATATCGATATCTGGCTCCCGGATGATTATGACAAAAATGAGAAGTATGCAGTTTTATATATGCACGATGGACAGATGTTATTTGATTCAACTGCAACATGGAATAAACAGGAGTGGGGTGTTGATGAAACAATGAGCAGATTGATCAAGGAGAAAAAAATAAGGAAGACAATTGTTGTAGGCATCTGGAATACAAAGGATAGACATTCAGAATATTTTCCTCAAAAACCGTTTGAAAGCCTGCCTAAATCATTTCAGGATTCTCTGATTCTGCACAGCAGCCGGAATGGCGGAACAGCTTTGTTTTCTTCTCCTGTTCAGTCGGATAAGTATCTGAAATTTATTACCGCAGAACTAAAACCATTTATTGATTCGAATTTTTCAACAATTACCGGTAAAGAAGATACTTTTATTGCAGGTTCAAGTATGGGCGGATTAATTTCAATGTACGCCTTATGTGAATATCCTGAAATATTCGGCGGGGCTGCATGTTTATCAACTCATTGGCCAGGAATATTTACTATCGTTAATAATCCGGTGCCCGATGCATTTTATAACTATTTAAAAAAGAATCTTCCCGATCCCTCAGACCATAAAATCTATTTTGATTATGGGACAAAAACACTCGACTCATTATATGAGCCGCTTCAAAATCAGGTTGATCTGATAATGAAAGAGAAGGGATTCTCAAATAAAAACTGGACTACATTAAAATTTGATGGCGAAAATCATTCGGAAACCTCCTGGAAAAGAAGATTATATATTCCATTAATGTTCTTATTGGGAAATGAAAAACCTGATTAACAAAAGTTTGTAACAATTTTTTACTCTGAGCCGTCTTTAAAATAACAAAACAAGTATTCATATGAAGAATATCTTATTGATACTGTTTATAATCACTTCTTTTATCTATGCACAGAACAGAAGCGTAAGCGGAGTTATTTTAAATGATGAGAATGGTGAAGGAATTCCTTATGTAAATATCAGGATAAGCGGAACAACGCAGGGAACATCTTCAAATTTTGAGGGTAAATTCATTCTGAATTTACCCGCAGATAAAAATAAACTTGTTTTTACAGCGGTTGGTTTTAAGAAGAATGAAATCATTATCAGTGATGATGCAACTACAAATATCAAAATAAAACTTAAACCGGAGCCGATCCGGATGATGGAAATTGTAGTCGGCGCAACAGAAGATCCTGCCTACAGAATAATCCGTGAAGCAATTAAACGGAAGAAGGAAAATTATGCGGGATTAAACAGTCTTGAATATGAATTCTTTTCGAAAAATATTTTACTATCCGGCGGCAATGTAGCATCTGTTGCAGAGAAATTTTCTTCCGGGTTTTACAGGAGGGACAAACGAGAAAAGATAATAATTCATTCGATTCATGCTACCGAAAATGAAAAGAAAAACCTTGCACGTTTCAACCAGAATATAATTGAAAAGGTGTATGTAAACTTTTCAGCAGATTCAATGATGATTATTTCTAATAAAGTTTTTCTTCCGCTGGCTGATAATGCATTCGATTATTACGATTACAAACTGACAGAAGTAAAACAGCATGAAAATATTCATGACTGCAGCATAGAGGTAATTCCGCGCTCTGATATACAGCCTCTGCTGGAAGGAAAAATTGTAATTGAAGATTCAAGCTACTCAATTAAGAATGTAGACTTAAAAATCAACAAAGGTGTAAGGTTTCCTTTTGTTAATGATTTGAAAATTCAGTTCAGCCAGTCACTGGATAAATTCGATAAATATTGGCTCCCGATTTCAATGAAAGTTGAAACTTCTCTCAAGGTAAATTTCAGCGGGATGATTGGCCTGGATGTTATAGAAATGAATGATCATTATATATTCAACAAATATAA
>DAIEQP010000247.1 GCA_027347805.1 Ignavibacteria bacterium
CGGCATTATAAGATGAGCATGATGGCTAATTAATAATCTTCCTTTGATATTAATTCCCAACTTTTCAAGCTGGTCTATTTCGTCCAGTAATGCTTTGGGGTCAATTACAACTCCATTGCCGATTAAACATATAACATCATCTCTTAATATACCAGAGGGTACAAGATGTAGTACAAATTTTTTGTCACCGACTTCAACTGTATGACCAGCATTAGCGCCACCCTGGTATCGGACTACAAGTTCATAATCTTCGCTAAGTATATCAACGATTTTACCTTTACCTTCGTCTCCCCATTGGGTGCCAACAATAATTGTTACACTCATTATTTCCTCTTTGATAAACACAAAAAAAACTCCGGTCTTTACTTTGACCGGAGTCGAATTTTTTATAAGGTGCTAATTAATTTCCAAAACTTTTTATTGCATCATCAACAGTAGCAAAATTTTCAAATATTGTAATAAGTTTTGTAATAACAAGTAAGCTTTCGATTTTTTCAGTAGCATTGGCAAGTTTTAATGAACCGCCTCCATTTTTCATGGTTGTGTAGCCGCTGATAAGCATGCCTAATCCAGAGCTGTTCATAAATTTAGTTTCAGCTAAATCAATCACAACATTTTTTTTCCCTTCATCAAGTAATTTATGGAGAAGGTCGCTGAATTCTTGTGCTTCCGGACCACCCATAACATTTCCTACTAATTCAACAATAACTGCATTGTACTTCTCAAGTGGTTTGATTTTCATAAATGCTCCTGATTTTATGTTAAAATTATATACGATTTCTGATTAATCCAAATTAAGACCGGTAAATATAATTGGAGATAGATATAATTAATCACAAATATTTATATTGCTGACCAAAGTTATTTAATCTATGGCTAAAAAGAAAGTTTGATAGGATACCAGGGCAGAATTATATTTAAATAAATAGAACTCCTAAAACTCAATACCGTCTAAAGAAATGAATTTATCGAAAGAACAAGATCAATTTGATTTTACTGAAGCAAGAGGCGAACGAGAGATAGATTTTGAATTGATTCATCGTTTTATTGCCGGAGACGAATCAACTTTTAGAATTCTTGTTATCAAACACAAAGAGAAAGTAAGGAATTTAGTTTTCCTTACCTTAGGTGATGCAGAGTATGTTGATGATATTTCTCAGGATGTGTTTATAAGTGTATATCATAAACTGGCTGAATTTAGATTCGAATCTAAATTTACAACCTGGCTTTATAGAATTACAGTAAATAAATGCCGGGATTATTTAAGAAAGAAAAGAGTTAGAAGCATTTTTGTCCCCATAAAAGATTCGGATACAGATTATGGGACAGGGCCTTTTTCCGAAAATGTTGATATTCCGAATCTTGTTAGAAGTGCAATTGAAAAACTGCCTGAAAAATTGCGTATTCCTCTTGTGAAAAGAGATATTGATGGATTTAGTTACAAAGAGATTGCCGATGAACTTGGAACTGAAGTTGGAACTGTGAAGTCCAGAATATTTAGAGCTCGTGAAACATTAAAAGTTTTATTGGAACCATATCAAAAAGAATTGAAAGTATAAAATGGAAAAACCATTGAAAAGATTTTTCTCATCGGAATTGTTCAGGAAAAATCTGCCTTTCATTTTCCTTCTATTGCTTACCATTTTGTTAATGATGTTTTTAAGATATAATAAAAAAAATATTTCCAAAATAATTGAGGAAGGTAAGCGAAATCTACTGACATTATATACATCCGGTTTACGTCCATTAATCTCTCAGACAGAAGTTTCTGAGGAGGATCTGTTTAATTTTGCTTTCTATCAGAGTCTGCCGCTTGATAAGCAGAAAAATAAAGTCTTAATACTTTCCCATGAGCAGGGGCGTCAGGTCTATGAAATAAAGACTACAGATTACAATAGAAACACTAAAAACTATGAAGCATTTGTGAAAGTACTCGGAATGGATAATAGAGGAAAACTTCTTGCGGATTCTGTTTTAGGCTCATATAAAAAAGATATTTATGCATGTGTCTTATCAAACGATAAAGATGCTTATGCAATAAATCCTAGAATTGTGAAAGTTCAGCAGGCAATGCTTGCCGATCTAATGACTCTTGCATACAAAGTTAATTCGAAAAAGGCGGAAAAGTTTTTTATTTCTCCTGATCAGTTAAAGAATACTGAATTTGCTTCATTAATTAAATCTGCAAAGCAGCCGGCTACAAATGAATATTTTTTGATTACACCCGACACAGTAGCAAAGACAGATTTGTTCTGGGATCAAAAAAAGTTTAATAATGAGTTGAAAGCATATGAACTTGGTAAATTGGCTGCTTCCGATATTGCACGGGATCAGTCTTTTAACTGGAAATTTGAATCGCATACCAATAACGAAATGAAGAGCAACGAGAATAACATTGATTTTAAAATTGATCCCAAAATTGCAAAAGTGACAATACCAATGAATCACATTAACAGATTAATAAATGATTCTTTGAGGAATGTTTTAGAAGAAGTCCAAAGAAAAATAAGAGAAGCTGCAGTTAATATGCCTAGGTTGAAAAAGAGGATTCCCGGAACACCACAAGATATGATCCCGCCTGTTGCTGAATTTGGTCTTAAAATTTCCGAACAGACTTTGAAAGCTGTTGGAGATATGAATATTCCCAAAATAATTGAAGAAGCTATGAAAGCAAGCGGTGAATATGAATCAATGATGAAAGATTCTGTTAAGATGAAAAAGTGGAAGGCCAAAATGCGTGAAGCAAATAAGAGACTAAGAAAACTTGGTATGGATTCCTTAAACATTGCCGAATAACTTTTAATGAAAATATAGATGAGTTCGAATTCAAAAATACTTTCTGCAAGAGGGCTGGAGAATGCAATACTTCTTTCTGTCCTTCTATTCCTTTTCAATTTGATTTTTCCTCAGCACGATGTTGTTGTGTTAATGATAATAAATGAAATCCTGGTTTTCGGATCTCTTTATTTTTTATACAACTATCTGCATCGTTCATTAGCTTATAAAACGGATTCACCTCTTTCCTTAGTACTTAATGCGGGAATTTTAGGAGCTTTACTTTTCTTCATCCTTTCAATTGCAAACTCTGTTCTACAGACAGGCAAAGATGGAAAGATTTCATTTTCTTTTTTTAATTCCCTGCTATTTATAATTCTAATATTTCTTTTTATAGCAGCGATAGTCTACATTTTCGCATCATTCAGAGAATTGTTTTTTCTCCGCCAAAAGAAAGATCCAAGCACATATTTTTCAACAATGCTTTCATTTTTTACACTTAGCTTTTTTTCAAATATCCTAATTCATTTTGATTCATCACTTGATTATCCGCGGGATGCATTTTTTTATGTAACGATAATATTAATCATAATTAATTCGATTAGAGTTGCCTGGATAGCCTTCCTAACGAAGAAGCAGAAATATTACTTACTGGGATTGGCTGTAGTTCTTTCAATTGTATTCGGTTTTGGTTTTGCATTAATCATAGACTCAAAAATAGGGCAGATGGTCTTATCATTTTCACCAGGGTTGCGAACAATTTTCAGCCTAGTGATGATTTACGGTATGATTTATTTCATCGTTATTTTTTTTACGACACTGTTTCATTTGCCAACTGCCGAAGCTTTTGATAGAAAAGCCCAGGAAGTTACATCAATGATGGATGTAACAAAATTGATGACGCAGGTTTTTGATTTTAAGGATCTTGCCGATACAATTACTTCTATGACCACCAAGGTTTGTAATTCTGATTCTGCATGGCTGATCACTAAAAATGCAAATGGGATCCAGCTGAATTCTGTGCACAATATTGGTTATGTAGATGCAAACGAAGTGAGTGACAAAGTTCTTGGTTCCGGTGACCCTTCATTTGATCAGATTGAGATTATCGATTACGAAGCTTTATTCGCAGATAGAAAATATAAAGAACATCATTACCACATGATTGCTGTTGCCCCGCTTGAAGTTCATGGCAAGATAAACGGATATTTATTTGCCGCCAGAAATAAAGAAAAACCTTTTGATGTTGATGATCGGAGATCAGTTCAAACATTTGCTAATTATGCGGCAGTTGCACTTGAAAATGCTATGCTTATCCAGGAATCGATAGAAAAAGAAAGATTGGAAAAAGAACTTGATGTTGCACGCGATATTCAAAGAAAAATTCTTCCGGTTAATGTCCCATCTTCAAAAGAATTAAGTATATCCGCACTATTCGTTCCTGCTTTTGAAGTTGGCGGAGATTATTATGATTTTTTCGAACTTGACAGTGAAAATGTTGCTTTTGTTGTTGCAGATGTTTCTGGTAAAGGAATTTCTGCTGCATTTATTATGGCAGAAGTGAAAGGAATTTTTGAATCACTGAGCACAATTTTTAGCAATCCCAAGGAATTATTGATTAAGGTGAATGAGATTCTTAAGGGAAATCTTGATAGGAAAAATTTTGTGACAGCTATTTATGGTGTACTTAATCGCAAGACAGGTGTTTTAAATATTTCTCGTGCTGGTCATACTCCAATTTTGAAATGCAGTGAAGGAAGTGTTGAACGATTGCAGCCAAGCGGAATTGGACTTGGATTGGATTTTTCAAATAGTTTTTCAAATTCTTTGAAACAATTGGAAATTCAGTTGCAGAATAATGATATTATCGCCTGTTATTCTGACGGTATTACAGAAGCAAAGAATTCCCAAGGGGATGATTTCGGTTTTGACAGGTTGGAACAGTTGATTTGTAAAAACAGCTTTAAAAATCTTGATGATATTTCTAATGTAATTATGAAGGAGTTGAGCCTTTTTTCTCAGGATAACTCCCA
Source organism: Ignavibacteria bacterium (assembly GCA_027347805.1). Classification (GTDB taxonomy): domain Bacteria; phylum Bacteroidota; class Ignavibacteria; order Ignavibacteriales; family Melioribacteraceae; genus Stygiobacter. The sequence continues at coordinate 4,809 of DAIEQP010000247.1, forward strand.
GCATGACGATATAACTTTAGTGTTGTTCAAATGGATAAAACAATAATAATAATGGAGATATTTAATGGCTGAATTCAATGTCAACTTACGGGGTGTCGGTTCCGTAAGTGTAATTGACGTTAAAGGATATCTCGATGCTCACACAGCTCCTGAATTGGAGAATGTATTCAATAATTTACTTGATCAGAAACAGTATCAAGTAGTTGTGAATTTTGATGATTTGAAATACATCAGCAGTGCGGGCCTTGGGGTATTTATGGCGTATGTAGAAACCATGAGGGAGAACCAAGGCGACATCAAGTTCTCGAACATGAAGGAAAATGTTTATAACATTTTTGATTTACTCGGTTTTCCAATTCTTTATGAATTTTTCAAAGAAGAAAAAGATGCTATCCAAAAATTTAGTGAGCAAGTATAAAATTGAATTCAGCTGAAAACATATTTCACAAAGAAATTGTCGTCAAAAGCTCTACCGACAATCTTTCCCAGATTCGCGATTTCACAAAAGCTGCTGCTGAATTTAGTGGTTTTTCTGAAGAAACTGTCGGAAAGATAATACTTGCTGTTGACGAAGCTTGTACTAATATTATTAAACATGCTTATAAAAATTCTCCAGATGGCCAGATTGATTTATCAATTAAATTAGAAAACGGAAAATTCTCCATTTCAATTATTGACCACGGTGTACACTTTGACCCTACCAGAATACCGGAACCGGATCTTAAAGAATATTACAAACAAAAAAGAGTTGGTGGACTTGGTATGTTTTTGATAAAACGGCTTATGGATGAAGTAAACTATTATACGCTTTCAGGCAATAAAAATCAGGTCATATTAGTCAAATATCTCTCAAGATAAGATGCAGCAAACAGATAACATTGCGGCTCTCAGAAATTTCTCGGCTCTTGTTGATTTTAGCAACCTCATCAATTCAACACTAGATCTTCATTTTACTCTAAATAATATTTTGCTTACATGTTTTGGTAAATTTCATACAACCAAAGGATTAATTGCATTATTAAATGAGGAGAAGGTTTTTATTGTTAAAACATCCAAAGGATTTTCAAACGAAGCACTGAAAACGTTCCCACATATAACCTCGGATAATTATGATTCGAGTGAAAATCTTGCAGATTTTATGGCTACAAATAAACTGCAGATTTACCAGGAAATTAAATCAACTGAAGGGCTTAAAGGTCTGATATTACTGGGGACCCGCCTTACTAATAAAATATATGATGAAGAAGATATAAGTTTTTTAAGAACAATTATAAACGTTGGAGCTACCGCTGTAGAAAATTCGATTGCCGTTGAACGACTAAAAAAAGTTAACCGGGATCTGGATTCAAAAGTAAATCAGTTAAGCTCACTTTTCGATTTGAGCAAGGAATTCGGTGGAGTACTTCAAGAAGAAAAAATCAGCAAACTTCTTGTCTACTCGTTAATCGGCCAGATGTTAGTTTCAAAGTATGCAATTGTTTCTTGTTCTGGCGGTAATGTTAAATTTCTCGAGAATAGATTTGATGAACAAAATTTAAGAATAGCATTCAAAAACTGCGATGCGGATAATTTTATCGATGTTTTGGTAAGTGCTGAGCTTATTGGTGCTTTTATGCCTTTTGCCGAAGCTGGAGTTGAATTAATTGTTCCGATGAAAATTAACAATGAAACGAAGGGACTGATTTTACTCGGCAAGAGAAAAAGTGAGTTGGGTTATTCAAAATCCGATGTTGAGTTTGTTGCTTCTGTCGGAAGTCTTGCTATTATTTCTTTAGAGAATGCAAGACTATTCAAAGAAACTCTTGAAAAGCAGCGGCTTGAAAAAGATCTTGAAACTGCAAGGAATATTCAAAATAATTTATTGCCTAAAAGCATACCTAAATTTTCCAACTTTGAAATTGCTGCCTTTAATAAATCTGCTAAAATGGTTGGGGGCGATTATTACGATATCGTTAAACTTGATAATAATCAATTACTATTTGCAATCGCTGATGTTTCGGGAAAAGGAGTTCCAGCAGCATTACTAATGGCAAATATTCAGGCATTTTTGAAATCGATTTGTAAAATGAAGCTTCCTCTTTCTGAAGCAACAAATTTATTGAATGACCTGGTTGCTGAAAATACAACGAACGGGAGTTTTATCACATTTTTCTGGGGTGTGATTGATAATGAAAAAAGAGAATTAACATACACGAATGCTGGGCATAATCCTCCTTTGTTGATAAGAAATGGGCAAATAACAAAATTGAAAAAAGGTGGAATGATACTTGGTGTTTTACCAACAATGATTCCATATCTTTCTGAAGAAATTCAGCTTGAGAGCAATGACGCATTGGTTTTATTCACTGATGGAATTACTGAAGCAATGAATAAAAAGTGGGAGGAATTCAGCGATGAAAGACTTGAGACTTTATCGATTGAACTTTCCGGTTTTGATGCCGCTAAAATATTAAATGAAATTAAAATGAATGTTGATAATTTTACTCATGGTGCAGAACAATCTGACGATATAACATGTCTGGTGATAAAGGTAAAATAAATGAATTCTTTTAGAAGATATTTATCGGAAAATAAATTTCGCCTTATTACTATCCTAACTATTCTGCTTGCTGTTTACAGCCTTCTAAATCTATATTTTATTCTTGAAGTTACATCCCAGTCGAATGATGAATGCCTATGGGCTCCAATCAAAACTTCTGATGGGAAAGGATATATAGAATTTCAAATGGTGAAACAGGGTGGGGTTTCATGGAATGCTGGAATTCGTGATAAAGACAAATTGATTGCAATTGATGGAGTGAAAACTTACAACACTGTAGTTGCTTCAAATATTTTGGATGCGGTTAGATCCGGAGATTATGCGAGCTATACAGTTCAGCGAGGAGATAAAATTTTTGACACTAAGGTTGAAGTTAAAAAGCTTATCAACATTCTTGGATTTGCATATTGGCTGCTTGCATTTATATGGTTAATTGTAGGTTATATTGTTTTTATTGCAAAGCCGGAGGGGAAAACGCAATTAGCTTTTTATGCTATTGGAATAGCCTTAATTCTTTTTACAAGTAATAATTTTTTATACCGTGGCAACCTGCAGAAGAATCCCATTTTTACATCATTCCCATTATTGTTATTTATTAATTCACTTTACTTTGTTGGTGCCATCTATATCCCTTTTACTATTGCAAATTTCTTTACCCAGTTTCCAAAACCATATTTATTTGCTTCAAATAAATGGTTCAGAACTTTTCTTCATATTACACCTCTAGCTCTTGCAGGTATTACTTTTCTTACGGTTATATTTGGCGTTATGAATAAAAAGGGGGATGGTTTTTTTAACCCTCTTGTATTTACGTTAATATTTCTGGCAGCATCCGGATTTATAGCCGGATTAATATTTCTTTCGGTTAGTTATCGCAGAATGAAAGAGAAACGGGATAAAATTCCGATACTCATCATTTTAATTACTTATAAAATAAGCGTTGTAGCAATTATTTATAACTACTTTATTGCGGGACAAATAGCCGGTTCAATTTTCAATAACCCGATATTATTTACCCCAATAGTTTTGGTAGCATTATTACCAATTGCATTCGGCTACACAATATTCAGGTATTCAATTCTTGATATTAGTGAAGTTGTAAAAGTAGGAATTTTATACGGATCGGCTACTCTTGCACTTGCTGCAATTTATTTCTTTATCATTTATGTGATTGGAAGAGGCGTAGGAACAGCGCTGAGCGAAGATTACCAGGGTATTATTTCCGGTGTCGTATTTGTCCTATTTGCTGTTGGTTTTCAATCTACAAAAGATCGATTCCAGGATTTAATAACCGGGAAATTTTATCCCGAACAATTTGCTTTTCAGAAAGTTCTAGTAAGATTCAGTAATGATGTCTCTGCAATCGTCGGATCCGATAATATTTTGGAATGGACCAAAAATATTTTTGTCTCTTCACTTAAAATTCAACAATTCGGAATTATGCTTCCACTAAACAATAAAAATGAATATCATCTAGTGAAGGGGCATGGATTTAAAAACGATACTCTCTGTTATGTAGATCATGATTATAAAATCAATGAGGCTGTGATAAATCAAATATTATCTGAAAAAAATACTGTAATTGAGAGACAGGAATTCCAGAATGTTTTGGGAACTCAGGCATCCAAATTTATTGATGAAAACATTTTTACATTGATACCAATTGTGTTAAACTCACGAATACTTGGATTAATGCTTTTGGGATTAAAAAGAAGCGGCGGCCAATTTGCCGGGAGAGATTTAGAAATGTTATTTGCTGCATCAAAGCAAATTGCTGTTGCACTTGAAAATGCCAGGTTATACGAATCGGAAACAGAAAAAAAGAAGTTGGAACATGATCTTTCTAATGCCAGAAAAATACAGGGTACACTACTGCCGCGAGAAATTCCCAAATTTCCGCAATTTGAAATTTCAGGAGTTATGATTCCGGCCCAGCATGTTGGCGGTGATTACTTCGATGTAATAAAGTTATCAGATCATGAAGCAATTGTAGTTGTTGGGGATGTTTCAGGCAAAGGATTAAGTGCAGCCTTATATATGTCTAAACTGCAAACAATGATCAGGCTTTATTGTTCAAATGGAAGGACTCCAAAAGAAATTTTGATAGAAGCTAATAAACACTTGTATTCCGATCTTGAAAAAAATTATTTCATAACAGTTTCAATCGCTTTGTTTGATATTGAAAAACAAACAGTTAACCTTTGCCGTGCCGGGCATCCGCCTTTTATTTTAATTCGAGATGGGAAAAGTGATTTAATATTGCCGGCCGGAATTGGTCTCGGGTTGGATAAAGGTGATGCTTTTATCTCCACGCTTGAGGAAAAAGAAATCAAAATTAAATCGGGCGATTTATTTGCCATTTACTCTGATGGTGTTACAGAAGCGATGAATGAAAAACATGAAGAGTTTGGCGAACAAAAGTTTATTGATTCTCTTATAAATAACAGGGAATTGGGATTAAATTTTCTAAAGGAAAAAACTCTCAATGAGCTAAATCAATTCTGCGGGAAAACACAACAGCATGATGACATAACATTGGTGCTTGTTAAGGTTTTATAGTAATCACGACTAAATTTCTGAAAATAAAAAACCCTGATAGAATTTCTACCAGGGTTTTTTTTATTTCTCAATTCGTAACGTTATTACTAGAATTCAATTTTCCTTTTTGTGCGATGAGCTACTTCAAGAACAAATGCGCTAGCGATAAACACGGAGGAATAAGTTCCAGTGATCATACCAATAAATAATGCAAAGGCAAATCCTCTTAAAACTTCACCACCAAAGAACAATAAAACTATAATTGAGATCATAACTGTGAAAACAGTAATGATTGTTCTGCTCATAGTTCTATTAATAGCGTGATTCATATTTTCTTCAATTGAAAGAGATTTATGAATTTTCATTTGTTCACGAACTCTATCGAACACAATAACTGTATCGTTTGTAGAATAACCAACCAAAGTAAGGAAGGCCGCCACAACTGTAACTGTGAATTCAAGATTTAGTGCAGGAATTACGCCGTATAGAGCGGCAAAAATTCCAAGTGTAAGTAATACGTCATGGAATAATGCTATAACTTCTCCGAAAGCAAATGCAAATTTAAAGCGGAATCCAAGATAAATTAAAATTGCGCCAAGAGAGATAATAACAGCCCAAATAGTATTACGTTTTAATTCGTTTCCTACTTTTGGTCCAACTTTATCTTCCTTAACAACCATGAAATTGTTGTCTTTGAATTTTTCAGCAAGATTATTTTTAATCATATCTCCAATTCTCAACGGAACAACAACAGCTGTGCTAGTTGGATCTGCTGAAAGTTTGGAAGCTTGCTGATAACCTGCTTTAAATAATTTATCCACCATTAAAGTTGCTGTATCTGAAGTAGCAAAATTATATGTAATGGAATATAAAGATGAATCAATTAATGTCT
>DAIEQP010000275.1 GCA_027347805.1 Ignavibacteria bacterium
AATCATAAAACAAAACCTTTGGATGAATTAATTAACGAAGCAACTTCACTTGCACACAAAGGTGTCAAGGAATTGATTATAATCGGGCAGGACACATCTGATTATGGAAATGATATTTATGGGAAAAGGAATGGCGCCGAATTACTGCGCAAACTTTCCGAAATTAATGGAATTGAATGGATCCGCCTGTTATATGTTTACCCTTCCCATTTTCCTGATGATATGATTGATGAGATCGCTAACAATCCTAAGGTATGCAAGTATATTGATATACCGCTCCAGCATATTTCCGATAATGTATTAAAATCAATGAGAAGAGGCATTACAAAAAGAAGAACCAAAGAACTTTTACATGATCTAAAAAATAGAATTCCAGGTTTAACTTTGAGAACGACATTCATCGTTGGATATCCAAACGAAACTGAAACAGAATTTCAGGAGCTCTGCGATTTTATAAAAGAGATAAAATTTGACCGGGTTGGAGTTTTCAATTATTCAATTGAAGAAAACACACCAAGCTTTATTCTTGGAGATCCGGTAACTGCTGAGCAAAAAGAAAACCGCAAAGCAGCACTTATGGAAATCCAGCAGGAAATTTCGGAAGAAAAGAATAGAGCTTTGATTGGCAAACAGTTAAAAATGATTATAGATGAATTTGACGGAGAACATTACATTGGCAGATCCGAAAGAGATGCGCCCGAAGTTGACGGAGAAATTTTGATAAAATCAGACAACAAACTAAGTGTCGGAATGTTTTATAACGTTGAAATTATCGATTGTAATGAGTATGATCTGTTTGGAAAAATAAATTTTCCTGAAGGAATTTAAAATGAAAAGAATATTCTTGTTTTTTGCCTTAATAAACGGATACCTGTTTTCGCAGGTTGAATATTCAAGAGAAAATGCCGCAATTGGCAACTCAGCATTCTTCTATCAAACCGCAGCTTACAAAAGCAGCAAGCCTGGTAAAACAAGAATTGATTCTTATATCCAGGTTCCTTATTCAAGTCTTTCTTTTGTAAAAAAAGAAAATGAATTTGATGCATCTTACACAATTGAACTTACTTTGTATGATGAGAAAAAAGACAACATACTTTCTGAGAGAAACTGGAAGGAAAAAATAAAGACTGGTTCTTTTGAAGAAACTTTATCAAGAAAAAATTTCAATCTGAGTTATAAAGCGCTTGATTTAACACCGGGCAATTATGTAATCAAAATAATGCTTGAAGATGGTAATTCAAACAGAACTTCCTCAAAAGAAAACAAATTAACTGTAAGAGCCATTACAGATTCTGTATCTTTAAGCGATGTAATGCTGATTACCGAGATAATTAAAGATTCATCCAATAACAGAATTGTACCTAACATTTCAAATTTTGTTACAAACCATGATGACTCCCTTTCTTTTTTCTTTACGCTCTATTCGAATAAAGAACAGGAATTTTACATTGAGTACTATATTACCGATCCGCAGAAAAACAACACGACAAAACAGTTAAATCCATACAAAGCAAAAGTGGGCGCAAACGTAATTACTTCATTAATGAAAAAACTTTCTTTCGCTATGGGCAATTATGATTTGAAAATAGTAGTTAAGGATAAAAACTGGAATGAGATCACTTCAATTCAAAAATCTTTTGTTTCCGGCATTTACGGAATCCCCTTATCAATTGTTGACCTTGATAAAGCTGTTACGCAATTAATTTACATTGCCACCTCAGAGGAAAAAGATTTTATAGAAGAAGCAAAAGATTATAATGAAAAACTAAAACGCTTTCTTAGTTTCTGGGATAAGAAAAAACCAAATCCAAGTGTTGAAGAGAATCCGATATTGATTGAATATTACCGCAGGATTGAATACGCAAATAAAAATTTCAAGGGATTTAGTGAAGGATGGAGATCGGACATGGGAATGATTTATGTTACATTCGGTCCCCCCAGCCAGGTTGAAAGGCACCCAATGGATTCAAATTCAAAACCGTATGAAATTTGGTACTATTATGAATTAGACAGAAGTTTTGTTTTTGTTGATGATACCGGATTTAACGACTACAGATTATATAATCCTGATTACAGTCGCTGGCCAGGTTACAGACAGTAAAATAATTTGGAGAATTGATATTTAAAATGATTCTAACTGTTACATTAAATCCATTACTAGAAAGAAGAATGATTTTTCATTCGGTTACTCTTGGCGGAGAATTCAGATGCAGAAAAGAATTTTTTACAGCTGGCGGCAAAGGGATTAATGTTTCGAGGCAGCTAAACCAGTTTGGAATGAAGAATCAAGCATTTACATTTCTTGGAGGGAATAACGGCAAAGTTTTAAGACACTGTTTAACAGATGATCAAATTGAATTTTCTGTTGTCTCATCAAAATCTGAAACAAGAAGTGCAGATTTAATTATTGAAGAAGACAATAAAAGACTAACCACACTTTTTGGTACAAACAGTTATGTAACAAGTGAGGAAGCAAGTGAATTCAAAAATAAACTCGAGAAGATGATTCAAAATTGTTCTGCCGTTGTTTTATCCGGTAGTTCTCCCTGCCCCGAAACCGACGATATTTTTCCATACGCAATTCAACTTGCACACCAACATGATAAAACATCAATTCTTGATACGTACGGGTTACATCTAAAAAACTGTATTGAAGCAGCGCCAACTATTATTCACAACAATGTTACAGAATTGGAAAAATCGCTTAATATCAATTTGCATAGTGAAGAAAGTAAAATTGATTTTTTAATGCAGCTCTATAAAAAAGGAATAAAGCTGAGTTTTATTACTGATGGGCCCGGACCGGCGTATGCTGCAAAGTTTGATTACATATATAAAATTGAATCGCCCCAGATTGAAGTTGTTGACGCAACTGGCAGCGGCGATGCCTTTGTAGCCGGAATTGTTTATGGAATGGAAAACTCAACTGTGTTTGAGGAAATGATTAAAAGTTCTAGCGCACTTGGCGTTGCAAACGCAACAACTCAGAACACATGTGCAGTTTCAATAGAATTAATGGAACAATATCTTGATAAAATTACGATTTCTACAATCGGCAAAAAAATGAAGCTAATTGATGATTCGCCAAGCTATTAATATTATCAGATTATTTTTAGTACGATTTACCTCTTTAATTCTTTTTTCAATCACATTCATCATTTCAGGTTTAACTGCAGCCCAAACAATTTCTAAGATTGAAATTAACGGCGCCAAAGTTTTCTCAACTAAAGAATACATAAACTGGATGGGAATTAATTCCGGTCAGAAATATTTTCCGGGCATTGAAGAATCGGCAGCAAACAAAATCGGAGAATCGCTTAGCAGTGAAGGTTATTATCATTCAAGCACAAAAACGACAGCGCAAAAAAACGATTCTTCCAAAATCATCCTTGTAATCGATATTAATGAAGGCACACCCACTTTCATTCGCAATATTACTGTAAAAGAAAAATTAAACGATTCACTTTATGTTTTCCAAAAACTAAGGGAGTTGTCTGGATCAGTTTTTTCATCTTCAATTTTAGAACATTCATTTGATATCATACTTACAAACTATGAGAACAATGGATTCCCCTTTTCAAATATCAAGATAGCAACATTTAGTTTTGCGGATGATTCCATCAGTGGAAAACATTTTGTTGATATAATTTTATCCATTGCAGAAGGAGAAAGAAGCCGGATCGACAAGATTGAAATCGAGGGTAATTCTAAAACAAAACCCGATGTAATTATTCGCGCAACAAGAATTAATACCGGAGAACTCTATTCCCAAAAACTTCTCGATCAGATTCCAGCACGATTAAACCGTTTGCGTTTTTTTGAACCTATCGAACAGCCATCTTTTTTTTTAACCAACAATAACGAAGGTGTTTTAAAAATCTTAGTGAAGGAAAAAGAGACTAACAACTTCGACGGGATTATCGGCTACGTCCCATCAAACAGTCAAAATGAAAATGGATACTTCACCGGTTTTGTTAATATAAATCTGATTAATCTATTTGGCACAGGAAGAAGCGCTCAAATAAAGTGGCAGCAGGAAAATCGAAATTCACAGGAGCTAGAGCTGCACTATCTTGAACCATGGCTGTTTAACTATCCATTTAATATCGGCATGAGTTTGTTTCAACGCAAGCAGGACTCAACCTATGTTCAAAGAAATTTTGAAATTAACATTGATTATCTGGCTAGCGAAGATGTTTTTGCTTCCTTGATAATCAACACTCAATCAACTATACCGAGCGAAGCCGGCCAGAATATTTTTACAGTTTTTAATTCCACTTCATTCACAACAGGATTCAAATTAAATCTAGATTCGAGAGATGATTATTACGCTCCCACCAAAGGTGTTTATTTTAACAGCGTTTATAAATTCACGCAAAAAAACATTAGCGGACCGGCAAAGTTTATATCTAATGATATGCAGACACAATTCAATCAGCAGCGAATTGAATTTGATTTTTCATATTTCAGGGAATTATTTCTGAACCAGGTTGGCGCAATTTCAGTTCATGCAAGAGAATTAAGAGGCTCAAACCTTGAGTTAAGCGATTTTTATTTTCTAGGCGGAACGAATTCTCTGCGCGGATACCGAGAAAAACAATTTGCAGGTAATCGGATTTTCTGGTCAAATCTGGAATACAGATATTTACTTTCAAGAAGATCGTATGCATTTCTTTTTTTTGATACCGGATACTTTCTTCGAAACGAAGATGGAATAACAAATCTTCCTCAAATTTCCGAATTTAATTTGGGTTACGGATTCGGATTAGATATTGAAACAAGTTTGGGAGTTCTGGGAATAAGTTTTGCACTTGGCAAAGGAGATTCATTTTCAGACGGCAAAATTCATTTTGGAATTAAAAACGAATTTTGATAAAATATTTTTATTTTTATTTGAAAAATTATTTTGGCTTTACCCGATTAAAAACAGGAAAATATTATGAGTAAATATGTTGCAGATGAAAGCAGGTATGATAAAATGATTTACCGCCGCTGCGGGAAAAGCGGTATAAAACTTCCTGCTATATCTCTTGGTCTATGGCATAACTTCGGCGGCGTTGATGTTTTTGAAAACTATCGACAGATTTTATGGCGTGCATTTGATGCGGGAATAACTCATTTCGATCTTGCAAATAATTATGGCCCTCCTCCCGGCTCCGCTGAAGAGAATTTTGGAATTGTCCTGCATAAAGATTTTCTTGCGCATAGAGACGAAATGATAATTTCAACAAAGGCCGGTTATTGGATGTGGAAT
>DAIEQP010000282.1 GCA_027347805.1 Ignavibacteria bacterium
TCCTGATAATTGTGCTTAATCAGTAAATCACGAAGAGAATTTCTTGATCGGTGAAGGAGCACTTTAACATTTACTAACGATATACCCATAACTTTACTAATTTCGTTCAATGATAAACCATCCAGATAAAACAGTATTAAAACCAGTGCGCCGCGAACCGGCAGTTTATCTACAATTTTAATTACATATTGACTTACATTTTCAGTAGTGCTATAAATTTCAGAATCGATTGAACCCAGATCAAACTCCTCATTAATCGAAGTCATTTCCTGTTCCAGTTTTCTTTTTTTCGATGCTAGAATTGTTAATGCTGTATTATATGTAATTCTATAAAACCATGTTGAAAACTGTGAATCTTTTCTGAAATCTTTTAAACCGTTAAATGCTTTTAGAAAACAATCCTGAAGCGCTTCTTCAGCATCCATTTCGTTTTTCAGCATTCTTTTCAGCATTGAAAAAGCTTTATCTTTATATCTTACAACCAACAAAGAAAAATCAGATTGATTTCCTCTTTTTATTGAATCGATTATTTCTAAATCGGTTAAATGCTTCATTGCTTTTTTTTCTAGTTACATATTAGACCGACAGATTCAACGTTAGGTTACATAAAATCAAATAATTTTTATTGTAACCTTATAGCCATGTGTGCATGTCTAATGTTTTAACAAAGGATACTAAAAGAAAATTAAAACAATCTCGAATCAGGAAAAAGAAAATTTTTTGTAACCTTTAAATAATTTTTTAGTCAAAAGATATAAATAATCCCAGGAGGATAAAATGGAAGGAACAATTGCAGTATTTATACCGATCATATTTATGGTTGTGGTAGGGCTTGTAATAGCAACATCATTACAGCTAAAGTCAAAAGAAAAACAAATGATGATAGAAAAAGGATTATCTCCCGAACAAATGATTGAACTTCTTAAATCAAAAGAAAAATATGCTAAAAATAATTTCTGGCTACTCAAAAGCGGAATAATACTTATCTTTTTAGTAATTGGCGGAATTGTTGGGAATATGATTGATCGTGCTTTCTTCTATACATATGAAAACGGAAGCAGGTTTTATCATGATGATCCTGTTTATGGAGTTTGGATTGCATTTTTGGGTTTAGGTGTTGGTGCTGTTATAGCTCACTTTGTTGCAAAGAAAATGGAAGATGCAGCCGATAAGAAAAATTAAGAATAATTACTGAAACAAATTAAAAAGGGTCTTACGACCCTTTTTTTATTTATGCCAATTCATGTTCTTCAAGCCATCTCTGAGCATCAATTGCAGCCATACATCCAGACCCAGCAGCTGTAATTGCCTGCCGGTAAACATGATCCGCTACATCACCAGCAGCAAAAACTCCTTCAACATTTGTAAAAGTCGTACCAGGTGTAACTTTCAAATACCCGGTTTCATCCATATCAAGTTTTCCTTTAAACAGCTGTGTATTAGGTTGATGACCAATCGCTAGGAACACACCATCAACTTGAATTTCAGTTACCGAGCCATCTTTTGTATTCTGAAGCAAAGCTCCTGTTACAGCTTTTCTTCCATTCTCTTCTTTACCTAAAATTTCCTTAACGGTAGTGTTTGTCATGAATTTTACTTTAGGATTTTTTTGAGTCCTTTCAGTCATGATTTTTGATGCTCTAAATTCATCTCTTCTGTGAACAAGAATTACTTCTGTGGCGAATTTAGATAGATAATTTGCTTCTTCCATTGCAGTATCACCACCGCCAATAACAATTACTTTTAATCCTCTGAAGAAAAATCCATCGCAGGTAGCGCAAGCTGATACTCCATATCCCTGGTAATATTTTTCACTATCAATACCAAGCCATTTAGCTGAAGCGCCTGTAGCAACAATAACAGAATCGGCTGTATAAGTATCATCTTCAGTTTTTACAACAAACGGCCGTTTTGAAAAATCCACTTCCGTTACATTTTTGAAATATGATTTTGCACCGAAACGTAATACCTGTTTACGCATAACATCCATCAATTCCGGGCCTTGAATTCCATGTTCAAAACCGGGAAAATTTTCAACTTCTGTTGTAATAGTTAATTGTCCGCCCGGCTGCATACCTTCAAATATCACCGGATTTAAATTTGCACGTGAAGTATAAAGCGCTGCTGTTAAACCAGCCGGACCCGAACCAATAATTATTACTTTCTGATGTTTATCTGACATTTAGATCTCCCAAAATTTTACCAACAAAATTATACAATGTTATAGATATTTAATATGAGTTAGATGAGTTTCCAATTAAATGGATTCACAGTAAAACAACAAACAATCTTATTCAAGTTCCAGAACAATCAATGAATTTTGCATTTCTTTTGAGCCCAGTCAGTTTTGCGCGTTTAATTGGACTTGTTTCGAATTCCTCTTTGAATTTTTCTTCATCCAATGCATAAATTTCTGCCAGATTTAATTCTTTGTTAATAGGACGAAAATCTATTCTAGATGTTTTTGTTGCAAATTTTTTATTCCACGGACAAACATCCTGGCAAATATCACAACCAAACAACCAATTTTGAAAGTTGTTTTTGAACTCTATATTTATTTCATCTTTATTTTCAATTGTTAAATATGATATGCATTTATTTGAATCAATCACATAAGGTTCTACAATTGCATTGGTGGGACAAGCTTCTATGCATGCAGTACAAGAACCGCAAAAATCCGATTTAATTTCATTGTATTCGAACTCGAAATTGGTAATTATAGTTGCAATAAAAAACCAGCTCCCCATTTCTCTTGAAATAATGTTAGAATTTTTACCCTGCCAGCCAATTCCAGATCGTATTGCCCATACTTTATCCATAACAGGACCGGTATCAACATAACTTATAGATTCAAAGCTGGAATCAATTTCAAGAAACTCTTCTTCTAGTATTTCCAGCATTTCCCAAATTATTAGATGATAATCTTTACCCCATGCATATCTGGAAATTTTTCCTAAACCTTTTTCTTCATTATGTTTTTCTTCTGAATAGTAATTTAGACCAAGTGATATAACTGATTTTGCATTGGGTAATATTGTCGAAACATCAAAACGTTTCTCAAAATTCCTTTCCATGTAACTCATCTTTGAATTGTATCCGGAATCAATCCATTTTTTCAATTGAACTGATTCATCAACAAGCTGTTCTGCTCTTGAAAATCCAACAAGATCAAATCCTAATTCTTTTGCCTTTTCAATCACTAATTTGTTTGTGAGTTTCATTTATACCGTGCAATTAGTTTATTGAAAGGATTATAAAAAACATTTTGAAAATTTACCATTTCAGTATTTTCTTGAATACTTTTACATACACATCATCGTTCTCAATTTTTACTTCATACTTATCCAAACCTTTTATTCCCGAAGGAACTCTTCCGGTCTTAAGTTCAAACTGCCATCCGTGAGCAGGACATGTTACAAATCCATCTTCAACAAAACCGTCATATATTATTGCAGCTTTTTGATGAAGGCACATGTTACTCACCGCAAATACTTCATTTTCGACCTTAAATAATGCAACATCAACATCATCAATAAAAAACCTCTGGCCGATTTTTTCTTTTAAGTCAGATAGTTTACATACTTTCTTGAATTCATTTTCTTCAATCATTTGGGAATCCCGGATATTTTTCATTCAATACAATACCTTTTTCATTTCTTGTAAGTTTTCCTGTTACACTAAAAGGATCGTGTTCGAAAAACAAAACCCAGTCCTCATCAACCGCCCGAGATAATATTCTATGCTTTTCTTCAACTGTAACAACAGGTTGAAGATCATATCCCATCACATATGGAATCGGAATATGAGTTGAGAAAGGCAATAAATCCCCGCAATACAAAATTGTATTTGTTGAATCTGAAATTTTTACAAGCTGCTGTGCAAATGTATGCCCATTTGCAATTATAATTTCTATTTCGTCATCAAATTCCGCCGAATCAGCTAAATTCAGAATACCTTCATTCATCAGCGGAATAAATCTTTCCCTGATAAAACTCCCGCGATCACGATCAGATGGATTAATTGCCCACTCATAATGTTTTTTTTGAACATGATATTTTGCGTTTGGAAACATAGGCATCCATATATCGTTATTACGAATTACCGATCCCCCTGTATGGTCAAAATGAAGATGTGTTAGAATCACATCAGTTATTTCATCAGCTTTTATATCATACGAATCAAGAGACTTCTGCTGGGAATACATTGAATAATCAACATTATAAATGCGGTTAAATTTTTCATCCCATCCATTACCAATTCCGGTATCTATAAGAATTTTTTTTGATTGACTAATTAGTAAAAGATTACGGGCATTTAATGCAATGCGATTTAATTCATCAGGAGGATTTCCATTTTGCCAAAGCGGTTTGGGGATTATCCCGAACATTGCGCCTCCATCAAGAGCGAATGTTCCGGTTTCAATAATTTTTAATTCATACTTTCCGATTTTCATTATAACCGTTTTTGTTTTCTTTAGTAATTTGTATGTTAAGCCCGGATAAAATCTATGGAAATTTTTATGAACAACAAAATATGTATTCTCAAAGGTTCATTATCATTACAATTATTTCTTATACTCTTTTTAACATTATTAAGCATCACCAAATTCCCTGCTCAAACAAAATCAAATGAAATAAAAGTAGTAACCTTTAATATACGTTACGGAACAGCCGACGATGGAGAAAATAGTTGGAAATACAGGAAGGAAAATGTTTTTAAAGAATTAGAAATTCAAAAGCCGGATCTTATTGGAATGCAGGAAGCTCTTTTATTCCAAATTCAAGATATTTTAGAAGCTCTTCCAAATTATTCGTTTGTTGGAGTTGGAAGAGACGATGGAATTAAATCAGGCGAGTATTCCTGTATATTTTTTAAGAAGGAAAGATTTCGATTGGACACAACCTGAACATTTTGGTTTTCTGAAACTCCTGACATTCCCGGGTCAAAACACTGGGGAAATACAATTACACGAATATGTACCTGGGCCAAATTTACAGATAGATTTTCAGCAAAAAGTTTTTATCATTATAATCTTCATATAGAT